>JAWLFI010000104.1:0-9675 GCA_041685645.1 Saprospiraceae bacterium
GGACTCCGGCCGCTTCACTCGGCTCCTCGGCTCGCCCTTTGGGCGGCCTCGGATCTTCGGACCGCTCTGCGGCCCTCACCCTTACACAGCGCTCACGGGAAGTTTGGTAAGGCTGCAAGTCAGGGCTATTAAAGCCACCCGATAGAAAAAGTTTCAACTTTAATATCCGCAAATGTTGGTCTTATTTTGCTACTGTCAAGTGTATTGATGGCCCAAATTGGAAACTTTTTTAAGATGGCGAATGGCCTTAGAGCGTAAAAATTAAGAGTCCTTTCCTATCCAAACGTCATCAAAAAATACTCCTAATCTTTAAATATAAATTTACCTACGTCCATACCAATCCCCAATGAAAAAAGCGGTTTACGACCAGCCATAAACTGACCTCTTCCAACGATAAATAAAGAAAGAGATCTATTCATGAAAAATTGGAGCTTTGGTGCGACTTCGAAAGTTAGGCTATGCATAATTTGTTCATCCGATTTGCATGCGTATGCAGGTCCAAATAAATATCCCAGGTTGCTTACGCGTCTAAAATTATTTTCCACAATCGTTTCACTGATACCCACTCCCGATTGGAGATGCAACCTAATAGTTCCTCGCTTATTTAACTTCACGGTTCTCCCTCCAAATAGCCGTATAGTCTTTATAGAGTTACTTGTTTTATCTCGACATGTACTTGAAGTCATATCGTCGGATGGTTCGTGATAAATGACCTTTGATATATATCCGAGCCCGATGCCAAAACTAAATTTACTCGGTGTTATATAATCAAAGCCCAAGCTAGAACCATAAACAAATAATTCCGAATCAACTCCGGATTCAAATGATACTGAGACAGAAAATTCTGACTTACTATTAGCTTCCGTTTGAGCACTCAAACCAATTGCAATTAAAAGAAAAGAGGATACTAAAAGAACTCGGATAATATTCATAACAACAAAATTATATTTGATAATTCGTTCATCTGATCATAATTCAAATATACTCCATGGCTTAGCTTGCTATTTTGCAATTATTGCTTATGATATATTTACTTTTCTCTAATATCGATACTCTGGGGAGCCTGTATAAGTCCTCATGGACAATTATTGGCTCTTTTCCTTACCGGTTGGGTATGACCAAAAAGCAAATGGCGAATTTAGCTTCCTACTTTAACCTTTCTTCCAATCAAACCTTGAATCCACCCTCCATCCTGTCCTCACCACATGCAAAGCAGCGTTTCAGCTATTCTATCACGTCTTATTTATTAAATGGATAAAAACAGATTATACCTTTGCTCGTCATCTATGAAAGCAGACTGGCTTATTTAAAACTAAAAATGTGCGCTATTTAAAATTCCTCATTTTCTCAACTGCCCTCCTCCTATTGACTTCATCTCTTTTAGCTCAGCGCTTTGCGATAAAAGCCGGACTCAATGCAGCCAACGTCACCGGGGACATGATAGATCGTCAATGGGGCGGCAGTTTTCCAACAAACTACCAAATGGGTTTTCACGTAGAAACTACCGTGGCCTTTCCGATAAGTGATGTTTTTTTCATTCAATCCGGACTAAAATATAATGGAAAAGGTCACAGACACTATTCTCAGGCCACTAATGCGTTCCTCGCTATTTCTTATGTTTCTGAGGTCGAAGCTCGCCTGCATTATTTGGATATCCCCCTAACAATAAACATTCGCATACCTAAAATAGGTTGTGAGACCTACGTCTTTGGCGGAGGGTACTTCGGTGTGGGTTTGCATGGGGAAAAAAACTTTACGACAACATTCAGCAATAGAACTTCTGAAGAAAGTGACCGAAAGGCACAATTTGGAGATGGTGGAGACTATAAACGAATGGACTATGGCGGCCTTTTTGGCGTCGGCATGCATTTTGGCGCCCTTTTCATAGAAGTTTCCTACGCGATCGGTCTACCCGATTTAACAACAACACCTGACTATGCTGTCAATCCAACAGATGAAAATAACAATAGAAATCGGCTCCTGTCTCTCTCCCTAGGCTATCGGTTCCAAAAAAAGAGCAAAAAATAAAATATTTGACGAATGAATAATTTTAACACCTGGCTATTTACAATTTTGCTCTGTTTAGGGGGAGCATCCCTTTTTGCCCAGACCTTTTCGATCAAAGTAGGAGTAAATAGAGCAAATCTATCCGATTTTCGGGGCGATCAATTCTCTAGCTTGATAAAAACAGATCCGGGAAGAAGTTTCCATCTGGAAACCTCCATGGAACTGCCACTAACGAATACCTATTCCGTAGAAGGCGGGCTAAGGTACAGCGGTAGAGGACATCAATATAAATATATATTCTCGAGAGAGTTCTTTAGCCGGGAGGAGTCCGTTTCCTTTCAATCCTATTATTTAGATCTCCCCCTAAGGGTTAAGTTCACCTTCCAAAAAGGGACATGCAAGGCCTACCTATTCGCCGGGGCATACCTCGGCATCGGTTTGCACGGAAAAGAAATGCGAACGACCATTTTTTCCAGCGGAATGAAAGAAGAAAATCAAACGCACGTATTTGGAGAAGAGGGCTTATTCCATCGACTTGATCATGGAGCCCTTGCCGGCGGTGGCGTGTATTTTGGCCCCGTTTTTTTGGAACTAAGCTACAGCCTTGGGATGGCAAATGTCTATGCCGGCAGCTACTCCCCTGAAAGTGTTAAGAATAGATGGATTTCATTGTCCCTGGGGTATCGGCTCAATTAAGCAAATGGAAAGCGATACTAAAGTGCAAATGCAAACCTCCCAAAAATTTTATCTTTTTTTAGGCGTTCTTTTAGTTTGGTGAAAATGAATTAAATTTATATTATCTTTCGATGATAATTATACTGCGGAAGCCGAAAAGCAAATAGAGTAGGTACAATCAACAAAACAATACCTTATGAATCAATTTAGACAATTATGCCTCGGAGCTTTACTCCTTTTCGTAGGCAGCTCACTTTCAGCTCAAAGTTTCGCCGTTAAAGGAGGCTTAAATCTGACGAAAATCAGCTATTCAGATGGAGGCCAAATTTTTGAAGGTAGCCGTATGGTTACCGATCCAGATATAAGAACCACTTTCCATTTAGGGGCAACGGTTGATTTTCCTATTGGAAATGTGCTCTCTTTTCAAACCGGACTCATCTATCAAAATCGAGATTTTGTAATTGGATCTTCTGGGGAAAACGGCGGAGTGGACTTTGAAGCCCTCTTCAAAGTAGCGTACGTAGATTTACCTATAACATTAAAGGCGGACTTTGAACTAGGCGAACTCGGCGCTTATGTCTATGGAGGCGGATACGTAGGTGCTGGACTTAGTGGTGACGGTGAATCAACTACTACAATTGCAGGTATTACTGAAACCGACACAGGAGATATCGAATTTGGAGAAGATGGAGATCTAAATCGCTTAGATTATGGCGCATTAATCGGTGCCGGTGTAGAATTCAACTCAATCTTTGTAGAAGTTTCTTACGGATTGGGCTTGGCCAATATCTTTCCAGACCCTGTTAATGACGAAAGCGGGAAGAATCGTCTCCTTTCTCTATCTCTGGGCTACCGATTTAACTAATAGCATATAATGCTTTAAAAAAGTCCATGCACCTCGAGTGCATGAACTTTTTTTATCCATTTTCAAATAGCTTATATGAATTAAATTTATATTATATTGCAGCGATAAATTTATTGCGGAAGCCGAAAAGCAGTTAGAGTAGGCACGAACAACAAAACAAAACAATTCATTATGAATCAATTTAGACAATTATGCCTCGGAGCTATACTCCTTTTCGTAGGCAGCTCACTTTCAGCTCAAAGTTTCGCCGTTAAAGGAGGCTTAAATCTGGCGAACATCAGCTATTCAGATGGAGGCCAAATTATTGAAGATGTAGCTATGGATACCGATACCGATATAAGAACCACTTTCCATTTAGGGGCAACGGTTGATTTTCCTATTGGGAATGTCCTGTCTTTTCAAACAGGACTAATTTACCAAAACAGAGGTACCCAACAAGAGTTTTCTGAAACGGTTGATGGAATTACCGGAACTTCAAAAACTACTCTTCAGATCGCTTATCTCGACATCCCACTCACCCTCAAAGCCAATTTTGATCTTGGAAGTCTAAGTGCTTATGTTTACGGTGGAGGATATGTTGGGGTCGGTCTTTCGGGACAAGCAGAAATTGAAGTTGATGCAGGTGGATTGTCGTTTTCGGATTCATTTGACCTCGAATTTGGTGAAGATGAGGCTCTAAATCGCTTAGACTATGGTGCACTAGTAGGTGCCGGGCTAGAATTCAATTCAATGTTTGTAGAAGTTTCCTACGGATTGGGCTTAGCAAATCTTATTCCGGACCCCATTGATGACGAAAGCTCGAAGAATCGTCTCATCTCTCTATCTCTTGGCTACCGATTTAACTAATAGCATATAAAGCTTACATTCAAGCCCATGCACCTCGAGTGCATGGGCTTTTTTTATCCTGCCAGTCAGCTCTCTACCCAATCCAGATGACGGCTGTACCGGAACTTGACGTTCAACAATAGCCCACCCAGTTCACCGGTAGCCGAAACACGATAATCAGCTTTATGGTCACAGCGCTGAAAGCGAATGATTTAGTACGAAAAAACGCTCCTTCATGCCCCTGGGATGATAAGCACTACATGACTATTGCTTTTTCACTTCCAACTCGGAGCAAACCCACCTTGGATTTTGATAGCCAGGAAGAATAAAACACCCTCATTATGTTCATCCGCTAATAAAAGCATACTAAAAGTAGTTATAGGGATATAGCGGATGCCGAAAAGCTTTTAGAGTAGGCAAAACATTAAACAGTTTATGATGAATTATTTAAAACACTCACTATTTATCGGCCTGATTACCCTAATGGGGAGCTCTCTGACAGCACAGAGTTTTGCCATAAAAGGAGGTCTGAACATGGCCAACATTTCTACAGAATTCAATGATGACAATGGAATCTTTTCTTCTAATACAGACCCCCGGACTACTTTTAACCTGGGTGTGACAGCTGACTTCCCTCTGGGAAATGTGCTTTCAATCGAATCAGGGCTCATTTTTCAGAACAGAGGGTATGTCTGGGAATATAATGAAACCATTCTAGGGCAAACTGCAGCCATAAAATCGACGAACAAGGTTGCCTATGTAGATATTCCACTGACATTAAAAGCCTCTCTCAATGTGGGGTCAGCCAGCGCCTACGTATTTGGTGGTGGATATGCCGGTTTAGGCGTTTTTGCTGAACGAGAAAGGGAAACAACTTTAGGTAGTTCGACAAATAAGAATAGCGAAGATATTGAATTTGGTGAAGATGGCGGACTCAAAAGACTGGACTACGGAACCCTCGTCGGAGTGGGCGTGCAGTTGCACTCATTGTTCATTGAAGCATCATATAACTACGGACTGGCCAATATCTATGATACTGACTCCGATGACAATGCTGTAAATAACAGATTGCTTTCTCTATCATTAGGCTACCGATTTCATTAAAAGATTGAAAGAGTGAGAATTCATCTGCAAATTGGATCAATTCCAGAGGAGTTGTGGTCTGACCTCATCCGGATGAAATGGTCCTCCGGGAATGAAGTTGATGCCAGGTAAAAGATGATGTCCATAAACAGCGACAACAATCTGATTTTCCACAGCCCGTTGCTTACCGCAACGGGCTGTTTTTATGTCTACTGAACCGCCCCGGGGAAATATGCTGCTATTCGGTGACAATGAGTTTATGGGTAAAAACACTTTTATCACTCTTTAAGGATAAAAAGTAGAGGCCGCTTTCCAGATGGGAAGAAATACGAACCTTTTCTCCGATTGATATTCGCCCCGACTGACAAAGCCGTCCATTGACCTGAAATAACTGAAACTGATAACTTCCGGACTCCGAAGCAGAACGAATAGATAATAACTCACCCATTTTGCAGGGGTTAGGAAATATCTCAATGCTCTGTTCCTGAAGCTGACTGTAGGTAGAATTCAAAATACAATCTTCCATATACTCCAGCGCTCCGGCATTCGTACTAGTAGTATTTCTCGTGCGATAGAGAAAATCGTCCTTTAGTAAGTCCGGCAATAAGGGAGTCACGGGATGTATCCACTCCGGACGTGCATCACAGGGAAATAATGCATTCTCCGCATCGAAGAATAGGGGCGCCTCCGTCGGCAGATTCGGACGCACAATTCCATCATTCACAAAGGAATGATCTTCCACCCATACATTCTGTGAAAATGTAAAGCCCCCCGGCCGGGGATGAAAATCGTGAAAAACAGACCGAACGGCTTTTAAGTCTGCACCGCTTTCCGGGGCGTAGGCAAATACATTCCCGTGGATCTTAACATTTTCCATATAGCCGTAGAAATTGTCCAGTAAGATGTTGTAGGAGGGAAAAAAGAAGGAGACCACACTCCCATTTCTGCCCTCTGCGTTTCCTGTAATCCCCAAAATGGTATTATTAAAAACCCACACATTTCGAATACAGTTTCCACCCGGAATATCCGTCACGCCCTGCCAAAACCGAAATGCACTCCCTACATTCTGCATTACATTATTAAAGACGAACACGCTGTCCACATTTGAATAGATTTCATCGGGCAGGGAGCAACGCGTCTGGCACTGCTCAACTACCGGAAAATTGCCCCGGTCGCAAGCTCCTTCGTTGGCGATCAAAAGCCCGGCTCCCGCCCAGGTAGCGGTAGAATTGGCCGGACAGGTTCTCCAAAACTCATCATCTACCGTGGGTTTGTTATAAATGGTGTTGTGATGAAGACTTAATTTAGCAGAATTGTCATTGTAAATATTGGTGGGATTATCGTGGATGAGATTATCGAACGCTTCTCCGAAAATACTATTGTGAAAATTGAGTCCCTCTCCCCTGGTGAACGCGATTTCGGAATCGTGAATTCGCGCCTGCGAGCAAGCAAAAAACTTGATCCCACTCGGCCAGGAGCAAGGGGAAGTCAAGGCTTCGCTTCCCGGACGACTAGCATAGAAAGAACCGGAGTTGCGAACTGTAATGGTATCGACATTGCGCAACAGCATGGAAAAAGAAGCCGCACTATCGACACTAACCCCATCTATGAGCACATTGTGTTGTCTTCCATAACCAGGGTCCCGATTGAGCAACAGTCCGATGCCGTCACAATACTTCAGATGCAGATTTTTAATAAAGATATATTCACCCGGCAGAATGAGTAAATGTCCGTCGCTGAAATCAGTCGGCAATCCGCCCAATGTCACTTCCCCCATCCCCTCTACACTGACATTTCTATAGGTATCTCCTCGTTTCCATTGTGAAATAGACTGGTGAAAACCATTGTCGGGGGTATAATGTCCGGGATAAAAGATGATCAAACCATAGGCGTGGCCGCCATTCACTCCCTCTACACCGAAAGGCAATAGCTCCAGTGCAGCATCAAATGATTTTACGGGAGCATCCGCTGAACCCGATGCAGCATCATCGCCATCCGGACTTATATAAACGGTATCGGTAATCCTGTAATCTCCGGCATTAACTTGAGGTGAGGGTATTTCCCATTGTGAAAAGGCCAGCAATGGAAGAAACATGATGGCTAAAATCCAATAGATCACCTTATTTGTCATTCTCTGGCACTTTGTTTGAGAAAATCTCTTAAATATAATACATTTCGATGACATTGGCTATAACTTCCATCTCATCGAATGATCTATTGCCATTTCCCTGAAATTCATACTGACAAGTTTTGATTTCTCTCTCCACTCTTCTTTACACTTCAGTCGCATAGCTGATTCGCCGCTTCTTCGCATCTCGATCTGAACAAAAATTCTACCACGACTTTTCAATACCCAACTAGTGGTAATGGCACTCGCCAGGCGACAAAATGCCTGCGATAGCGATGCGACGGGCCATCCGCCGGCAGGTGGATGGGTCCAAGTCCTCCCCAATTTTTGGGGAGGCGCAGGACCGAACGAATGTGGAGCCCAAAGCGTAGCGCCACTCCACCTGCCAAAGGCGGTGGAGTGGATCGCCCAAAAAACCATAAAAACAAACACGAATGAGTAATTTTTCCACTCCTACGGACGAGCCCTTAAAATTATTTGTGCGATATTTTATCTGTTTTTCAGGGAGTTACGGATCAGGGTGTGAAAAAAATCAAGGAAAAAGCTTGCAAAAGGAAGAAAGTAAAGTTACATTTGCACTCGCTTTAGGAAACCAACTCCATCATTAAAAGAGAAACAGGTGAATACATTAAGTTATAAGACAAAGTCTACTAAGCCTTCAGAGGTAAAGAGAGACTGGTACGTCGTAGATGCTGAGGGCGAGATCGTCGGAAGGCTGGCATCGCGCATTGCGCACGTATTGAAAGGAAAGCACAAGCCGGAATACACGCCGCACATCGACTGTGGAGACAATATCATTGTTCTGAATGCTGACAAAATCAGATTCACGGGCAATAAAATGCAGAATAAGGAGTACCTCACTTATTCATTATATCCGGGCGGACAGAAGTCAAAGAAGGCGCACCAAATCATGAGTCGCAAGCCTGAGATGATCATAGAAAGCGCAGTGAAAGGGATGCTACCCAAGAATAAATTGGGAGCGGCCATGTATAAAAAATTATTTGTGTACACAGGGAAGAAGCACCCCCACGGTGCACAACAACCCAAAGAGTTTAAATTTTAGCATCTATGGAAATGATTAACACTTCCGGGCGAAGAAAGTCGTCAGTCGCCCGCATCTATATGACAAAAGGAGATGGAGATATCACGGTAAATGGCAAGCCATACCTCGAGTATTTTCCTCAAATTCACGTGCAACTGGAAGTTGCGCGCCCGTTTAAAGTTGTGGACATCGAGAATGGTTTTTCGATCAAAGCGAACATTAAAGGCGGCGGTTTTAAAGGTCAGGCAGAAGCGCTACGACTGGCGATATCCAAAGCATTGGTAGAGCTGAACGAAGAATATAGAAGACCTTTGAAAGTCGAGAAACTACTGACTCGTGACGCGAGAGAAGTCGAGCGTAAGAAGTACGGTAAGCCGAAGGCGAGAAAGAGCTTTCAGTTCTCCAAAAGATAGAGTCCTTTTATTCAAACTACGAATTGACAATAACCAGCATCATGCAAAAAATAGAACAACAATCTCTTTTAGAAGCCGGTGTACATTTTGGCCACATGAAGAAGAAGTGGAATCCCAAAATGCGACCGAATATCTTTATGGAAAAAAAGGGGATTCACATTATAGACTTGAATCGCACGATAGAGTGTATGGAGGAAACCGGGCGCGCGCTTAAGCAATTGGCGAAGTCCGGAAAAAGCATCCTTTTTGTAGCGACCAAGAAGCAAGCCCGCGATATCGTAAAAGAGGCTGCACTATCTGTCGAAATGCCTTATGTAACGAATCGTTGGTTGGGCGGAATGATGACGAATTTTTCCACCATCCGTCGTTCCATTAAAAAAATGCAAAATATCGACCGCATGTTAGCCGATGGAACATTGGATAATGTGACCAAAAAAGAACGCTTGACCTTGACGCGAGAACGCGACAAACTAGAGCGTGATTTGGGCGGTATTGCTAAATTGAACCGATTGCCCCACGCTATTTTTGTTGTGGATATAGGTCACGAGCACCTGGCGGTAGCTGAGGCAAAGAAACTGGGTCTTAAGACCCTGGCGATGGTCGACACGAACTCCAATCCCAACGAAGTAGATTTTGC
>JAWLFI010000105.1:0-9612 GCA_041685645.1 Saprospiraceae bacterium
TTTTGTGCGGAATGCGACGCTTTTTTGGGCATGCGCATTCAGGGAGAACAGTTTACAGCGAAGGACTATCGCTACGATATGAATTCATCGGCGCTGCGGTTTCGACCACGCAAGAGATGAGCAGTGCTATTGAGTCACAATTAATTTATATATTTGAAAGACTGTGAAAATGCAGTGAAAATAAAAAAAGCAAGAAAATTATGAGTCATTTAAAGTGGGCCACGGTAACGAGTAGCCAAGATGAGATACAAGCCAGCCTAATCGCCAATGCGCTGCAGGAAGAGAATATTCCCGCTATAACGCACAACAAAAAGGACAGCGTTTATGTCATGTTGGGGTCTGTGTTTGTTTTGGTTCCCGAAGATCAATTGGAAGAAGCGCAACAAATTTTGATCGATAAGAAAATCGTCGATGAAGATGCATTTTCTGACGAGGAGTAGTTGAGAGCGATGGAGTAGAATCACTTCCTTATTCGCCGAGCGTTGAATTACCTTAAACCGGGTGTATGAAAATTGCGATTTACGGGCAACATATCGATATACAATCTATCGAGTACTTGCGTAGTTTCTTTTCATTATTGGATCGCAAGGAAATCGCCCATGCCATCTATGCTCCTTATGCGGATAAAATTCAAGGCTTGTGGTCCGACTTTCCGACGAGTGGCCGATATCAAAGCGCATCGGAATTGAGGTCCTTATCTGTTGATTACGTAATCACCTTAGGTGGTGATGGGACGATTTTGTCATGTGTGGCTTTTCTGGAGGACGCCGACATTCCAATTTTGGGGATCAATTTAGGTCGTCTGGGGTTTTTGGCCTCTACGGAAATGCGATTTACTGAGCAGGCGATCAGCGTGTTACAGGATAAGACGTATAAAGTCTCGGAACGCTCTTTACTGGAAGTAAAAACCGATCCGGATTTATTTGGATCGAGCTCTTTTGCTCTCAATGATTTTACTCTGCACAAGCGCGACACCTCTTCCATGGTGATCATTAAGGCTTCGGTAGATGGAGAGTATTTGAACACCTACTGGGCCGACGGTTTAATTATTGCGACGCCCACGGGATCTACCGGCTACTCTCTGAGCTGTGGCGGTCCGATATTATTTCCCCGCTCGGGTAATTTAGTCATGACGCCCATCGCCCCTCACAATCTCAATGTCCGTCCTATTGTGATACCGGACAGCAGCGAAATCACTCTTGAAATTGAAGGTCGGTCCCGCCAATTTTTGGCGACCTTAGATTCCCGGTCAAAGACCATTGGCGATCAAAATGAGATTCGGGTCAAAAAAAGCTCGGGCACTGCTCAGTTGATCCAATTGCCGGAGACGACGTTTTCCGGGACATTGCGTCAAAAAATGGGTTGGGGGACAGATGTCAGGAATTTTTAGCCTATGAAAATTACATGCAGATGGGGGAAGCGGAATTATCGCGTCGATTTAGATGCGCCGAGGGATATTACGCTTCCTTTGATCCCCAACCAGCTCGGTCCCAATTGCTATTTTGCTCCGCCGCCGAGCGCCGAGCCCGTAAAGGACGGGGATTTTATTGGTAGTATTGCCGCCGGATCAGCGGTCAACTTTTATAATTTACGGCTGAACCCCCACGGCAACGGAACGCATACCGAATGCATCGGACATATCGCTGAAGGGTCGTATTCTATTGACAGGGCACTAAAGAAATTTCATTTTCGATCACAATTAATTTCCGTTTTACCGGAAAAGAAAGAAAATGGCGATCGGGTCATTAGCGAACGCCACTTAGCCGCCTCCTGGACGCCCGATGAATCAGTGGAAGCTCTGATCATCAGAACTTTACCCAATTCTGACGATAAATTAGAGCGCGTGTACAGCGGCACCGGGCCGCCCTTTTTTTCCAAGGACGCGATAGAATATATTGTCAATCAAGGAATTACGCAACTATTAGTCGATCTCCCTTCCATTGACCCGGAGGAAGATGAGGGGCGATTAGTTGCTCATAAGTGCTTCTTTAATTTTTCGGGTTCCCGGCGAACCGAATCGACTCTCACAGAGTTAATATATGTACCTGACGCCATTGCCGATGGAAATTATATTTTACAGTTATCAGTCTTGCGCTTAGACTTAGATGTCAGCCCGAGCAGAGCTGTTTTATACGAACTTCACACTTAATGTCGGAAAGTAATCCCATACAATTATACACTAGCTTTAAGGAGACCGGGCAGCAGTCCTTTCGGTCTATTGTCGATTTCTGGGAAGAACATCACGACGAGCTTTACCGATTACCCCTGGACAAATATTTCGATCTTCTCAATACCTATGCACGAGCTTTATTTGAGTTAGGGAAATACAAGAAGTTTCTCAAAAAGGTAGATGAAATTCTGTCTGTTTCATTTGAGTACAACATCAGTAAATGGGAGGGTCATGATATTGTGACTTATACTTTAGTCAAAAAAGCAGCGGCACATTTTCACTTGTACGAATTACAGGAGGCACAAACGGCCTTAAAACAAGTGCTGACTCTTCAGCCGGGTCATAAAACGGCTCGTCACTTATTGGAGCGTTGCATGCACAGACAACAAAAGAGTAAAAAGCAAATCTGGCGGGCGATCACTATTATTCTACTTCTCACTGCCGCTCTTACTGTTCCTGTAGAGTTGTTTTTACTTCGCCCCTTTATTCTACAATGGGCAGAGCCCGTTGAATATTTCAGGATTGGTTTGTTTATAGGTGGACTGTGCTTGTGGGCCGGTGCGGAAACCATTCAATGGCTAGGCGTAAAAAATCGCTGCAATACGATGATTGCGCAACTCGGAAAAACTCGAAAATCTATCGCTGAAGAGAGTTTGGATGAATCGTCCAACTAAATCGCGTCTTTCTCCGATTCTATTCGTTCAAATCTATAATGTCCATCTTTCGGTCCCCAAACTTGTTCTCCATCTTCCGTCCATCCCCTGTTCCACTTTCGAATCACGTCATTGCGAATTTCGATTTCGGAGGTTGCATAGGCAGAGCCATCCCGTTGTGAGAAGCAATCTTCACCGAAGGTTTCCCCTTCAAAATTCTTAAAAGCCTTTCGGTGCAAATACACTCCACAGCCTTCTTTCAGAGCGACGACATCTTCGGGGTAATCGTCAAAGAAATCTGGATTTTTCCATTGTCCGGCAAATACCCGAGGGTTGCGAAATTCGTATTTGAGAATTTTAAACCGATCTGAAGAGAGTGGAACAATTCTGTACACGCTCTGAAGTGAGGGTTTTTCCGATTGATTCACCCGGATTTCCTCCACGTAAAACCAATCTCCTTTGCGCTCTTTCCATATAGAAACGATGTGCAATTCAATCTCGGAATAGACAGAGTCCTCTTCCGCTTGGTTTTTAGAAGAAAATGAGCCCGTAAGTATAGAAACGAGTTCTTGTCCGGCATCAGATGATTCCAATCCCCTGGTTCCCCCACAGGCACTGAAGGTCCAGATCAATCCGATGGCAAATAAAAGGTATAGCCATTTCATAATAAACAATTGTATTCTCGTGAAAGTAATCAAAATTGCTGATTAGAACAAACAGAATTGTTGTCCTGTTAGAAATTCAAAAAGTGTGGGCTATTTCTATTGCCACAGACAAAAAGTAGAGTAAATGCACGTCAAAAGAAATTATACCACCCGAATTTTATCCTTAATAGATCGGATAAACTCCGGAGATATACTCGGACGATGCACATTGTTTTTTATGAAAGATCTGTAATTTTGAGCCTGCCGCAGCAGTTGTTTGCAGTTGTCGTCTTCTTCTACCGTTTCCAATAGTTGTTGCTCGTCCCTTTGGTCTAAGGCGTGATCTAAATAAAGATCTACTCTGTGTTCAAAATTACTGAGGTCTTTGGGGTCATTCATACCGAGATATTTTCAATACTACTAACTTTTGGTAAATAGCGAGCTTTTCAGCATTCGCCTACTTTATATTTGTTTAAGAATATTTTCACTTGTCTTATCTGCAAGGTAATATATTTTTTTCAACTTTTATTATCCGGGCTTCTCTTATCTTTATATCCTTTACTTTCCGCATAGTTTTTCAACTTTTCTTTCAATAAGTTTCTCGCTCGGAACAGTCTCGATCTAACTGTTCCCAGAGGAATGTCGATGATATTAGCTATTTCTTCGTAGGTAAATCCTTCGATATCGCATAACAATACTACCGTTCTAAAATCCACGGGCAATGAGTTAATAGCAATGGAGACCTCATCTCCCATCATATTTTCAAATAACTCATCGCGCAAATCCAGATACTGGACTTTGCTTCCTTCATCAGTATCGTGATACGAAATATATTCTTCGAGATCTACCCTGGTCGGTTGTTTACTCTTCTTTCTATATTCATTAATATAGCTGTTTTTCAATATCTTAAACAGCCAGGCTTTCGCATTAGTTCCTGTTTGGTAGTGATCTATAAAACGATATGCTTTTAAGTAGGTGTCCTGCACCAAATCCTGAGCCATCGCATCATCGTAGCACAGGTGATACGCAAAGGTATTCAAGGCCTCAATGTGAGGGAAAAGCTCTTCCTCGAAAATTTTTTCCTTTTCTGCTTTTGAAAGTGATTTTTTTGCCATCTCTTGTGGTAAAGATCAAAAAAATATTTGATAAAGGCGGGAAAGCGCCTTCACTTTTCTGTTTGCCTTACATTCATTTGCCCATTGGGGCTGCCAGAACGCTTTCGGGAGTGGCTATAAAAATGCGATCTGAAGCCGAAACAGCCCGCACGGTGGCCAGTCCGGTAAATTGCCCTAAAGCCGGAAGTAAGCATTGCCGGGCGCCAAAGTAGAAACAGGGCAGGCGCATCCGCTGCTTTCCCTTTCCCCATAAGTCGACACCGGGATGAATATGACCTGAGATCGTTGGTATCTCCACTTTCTCTTTGGAGGGAGCGTGCTGGATGCGCCATTGATTCCCCTCTGTGAAATCGCTGTGGCAATGAATATCCAGAGATTGGTAATAGGACAGGGGAAAGATATCGTGATTGCCCAGAATCAGGTGCCATTGAAGATGGGAATACTGTGCAAACCATTGCTGAAAGGCCTTCCATGAGCTCGCCTCCCACTTACTGTGAAACAAGTCACCCAAGAGCCAAACCTCAGTAGGGCTAAAATGCTTTATCATCTTCGCCAAATGACTAAGGGTGTCCCGATCAGCCCCAATGGGCAGGTGAATTCCCGCGTTTCTAAAGTGCTGTATTTTGCCCAAATGCAAATCCGTGACCAACAAGCGGTCCTTTTCTTTCCAATACATCCCTTTTAGAGGATGTAAGACCCAATGTTGTTCTTGCCAGGCATGAGTTATTAGATCGTACTTTGATATCGGCATATTATGAGGACAGTGGAGAGAGAAATTAGTTGAGACCCAAGCCCAGTAAATATGATAAAGATCAAGGCGTCCGGTGACTCAAGTCACTGTTTGTCCGGCAAGAAAACACCATCTTAGAGCCGAAATAAAATAGAACAATATGAAACAAAGAGAGCCCGTATCAGAAATTATGACAGCATCAGTAATTTCTGTCAATAAGGATCAGCATACGCTGAGAGACGTAAAAAAACATTTCAACAAGGAAAAAATTCGACATTTGCCCGTAACCAACGGTCAAAATGTCGTTGGGATTATTAGCAAAAATGATATCATGCGTCTGAGTTTTGGCAGCATGTTTGACAATCAGGAAAATGCGGATGAAGCCGTATTAGATATGTTGTCTATCGAGCAGGTTATGACGCAAAATCCCACCTCAGTGAAGTCAGGTACACCCATTAAGGAGGCCGCAGAAATACTCGTTAAGGAAGGCTTCAACTCCTTGCCGGTCATCGATGATGAAAAGATCGTTGGGATTGTGACGAGTACAGATATTATGAAATATTTACTCGATCAGTATTAATCCGCATTATTCATATCCTTTATAGCAAATATTGGCGGCTGTTTACAAAGGGTATTGGAATGCTTCAATTGACAAGAGGGTAAATAGTTGATGGAGTTTCGACTCTAAGTCTGCTCATTTCAAGGAGTGGGAGCCAGACACAGCAGGAGTGATTATTTTGTCATCTGCTGAGTCTGGTTTTTTATTTTCGAATGAGGATTTGCACATAGTACTGACTGCGCGGCTGAAGTTGCCCGGCATCCTCTGACCATATTTTTCGATCCTTGGCCGTTCCATCCATTTCGTACAGTCCGATCGGTCGGTAGTAATTTTTTGCGTATCGATAAGCCCACTGGTGAACGTCTTTTCTATCCTGATCAGAAATACTCCAGGAATAGGGATGATTAACGAATACCATGTATTTGGGCTCTGCTTGCTGCACATCAGAAGTGAACTCAGAGCGCATCTCACCTCTTCGCGGATGAACTTTATTGAGGAAAGTGATAAAGGTGTGAGAGGTGAAAGGGGTAGCTTGCAAATACACATAGAGCTGTGGCTCAGATCCCATAACGACTACATCTTCTTTGGTTGAAGCATAATCTTTTAGTTTTTTAGCGATATCGTGAATCTCGAGAAAAGGATTGTTTCCATAAGAAAGCCGACTCCACTCCTCAATGTTAGGAGAAAAATACACTTTGGACTGTTGAAAGATGTGTCCGCTCGTCAGGCCAAGAAGCAGGCATGAAATCGCGATGCCCGATGCCAGGCGCGAGAATCGCATACGCAGCAGTTGATGAACGCCCTCGAAAAAGGCGCCCACACCAACGGCAATGGCGGGAAGTAGAATCATCCAATAATGACCGTAGAATCGAAGTCCGGGCATTACAGCCAAAAAAGAAAAAACCAGAAAGAGTAAAGGGGTTGCTCTACCATAGAGCCGTTGCTTAAGGGCGAAGTGAAATGCGAACCCCAGTCCCGCTGCGATCACCCATACCATGAGGTGACTCCAACTCAATTCCAACACTTTTGTCATGTAGGAAAAGCCGGAAGACCAACTAATGGACTGAGTGTAGATGCTTTTCGGATAAGTCCATACCCAATAATAAAAATCATCCCACCCCCCTTGTAGGACTATGGGCAGTAAAGTTAAAACAGGCACGGCCACTCCACCTGCCATGAAGTAGAGTAAAGGCTGTTTTTCAGGAAGTGGAGACCGGATTATGCGATAGAGTAATAGCAGCCCCACAAAAATTAACGGGAACATCATGTTTTGTTTAATCCAAAATGAGCTGACTAAGAAGGCGGCGGCCAACAAATAACGGTAGTTTTTAGCGCGGGCGAACTGAAGACACAAAATGCCGGACAGAAAGAGGAATATCATTATCGGCTCCGGTAATAAGGCAAAGCCATGAAAATATGGGTTCATACTCAGCGATAAAAAAGCAATCATCGCCCCCAGTGCACCCCACAGCCATCCAGTCCGGCGGAGAATAAAAAAAAGAAAAAGGCCATTTACCAAATGCAGCAATAGTGTTATCGTTCGAGCCCCCTCAAAACCGTACCCACCAATCGCACTTAAAATAGCATAAGCATAGAATAATCCCGGCGGCTTCATTTCGTAAATATCTTCATAAGGGACAGCCCCCTGCGTCACCTGATGTCCAAGGACCAGATAAGTCCCCTCGTCCCTTTCTAAAGGCATTTCCAAATAGGGCCATCGCAAAATCGCAAAAAGTGCCAATACCGCAACAACGGCAAGCCCAAAAATAACCCGAGTCGTTTTCTTAGTTGCAGCCATACCTTAAATGTAAGAATTTTTCAACATCAATCGTAGGTCCAGCCCCCTCCAGACGGAAATACAAAAATGACACTTTGTCACCCACATCTTCAATTATATTGACATTTTGTCTACAAAATTAAATTGGTTATGAATTTTTGTCATAAAATATATGTTGGCACTGGCTTTGCGATGGTATAAATAAAAATGTTAAACCAAAAAAATAACTATTATGAAGATTTCAAGATGGAATGCAGGAAGACCAGCAATCAACAACTGGATGGACGAGTTTTTCAATCAGAGTTTAGGCAATGTCATAAATAATGACACGAGTGTATTGCGTCCGGATGTCAATGTAAAAGAGACAGATGACGCTTATGTTTTGGAAGTTGCTGCGCCGGGATTAGAAAAGTCCGACTTCAACATCGAAGTAGAAGACGGAGGACTCACATTATCAGCAGAGAGAAAAAATGAAACCGAGGAAAAAGATGAAAAGTATTTGCGACGAGAGTTTCAATACAGTTCTTTCAGCCGAAGTTTTACTTTGCCAGATAATGTAAAACTCGAGGACATCGAAGCAAAATATACCGATGGCGTCTTGCATGTGAGCGTGCCCAAAGCACAGTCCACAATCACTCAACCACGACGCATCGAAATTTCCTAAGTTTTGGTTTTTAGGTAGAAAAAGGGCGAAGAAGTTTAACTTTCTCGCCCTTTTTCTTTTTCCGCACGCTCTCGATCAACATTCAATACCTCATTGTGTTACCTATAAAAACATATATATGGATAAATCAGCATCCACAAAGCACAAGCTGCATTCACTTATTGCTCAGCGATGGAGTCCCCGATCTTTTGATACAGATACCCCGATATCGGCCGAAGATGCAGAAGCACTCTTTGAAGCCGCCGGATGGGCTGCCAGCAGCATGAATGAACAGCCCTGGCGTTACTACTACGCCCATAGATCCGATGAAAAAGGCTTTCAAGATCTGGTGAACTGCCTGGTAGAGGGGAACCAAATTTGGGCCAAAAACGCTGCGATTTTAATTGCTATTTCCTACAGGGAAAATTTTGAACGAAACGATAAAGAGAACGCAACTGCCAAGCATGATACCGGTTTAGCGAATGCCAATTTAGTCCTGGAAGCCTTGTCGAGAAACATTTATGCACACATGATGGGTGGCTATCACAAGGATAAGACCATTGAACTTTTGCAGATGGAGGACGAGTCTCCGGTGTGTTTTATGGCCCTCGGATATTTGGACGATCCAGAAGCTTTACCCAACGAAAATTTGCGTGACAGAGAAAAAGCTAAGCGTAGCCGAAAGCCTTTAGACGAAATTATCACTCACTGGCAGGGGAAATAATCCCAATCGTCAATTTTAGCATTTTATTTTAATCTCTTTTTGGGCGTGCCCCCTCGCTCGACCTGCGGTCGGCTCGGGGTCGGTTCCTTCCGGGGTTCGCTTTTCGCTCCGTCCGCTGCAGGATCTGCAGCGGACTGCCGGACGCCTGCGGGTCCAGCACCCTCCAGGCACCTCACGCGAAAGATACCATTTGCAGAGACCATTGTGTCCTTTGGCCACCGGAAGTAAATCTTCGGCTTCAGACCATTATTATTTTTACTTTTTGATAATTCTCCCCTTCGCTTTTCGAGAATTAAGAACCTCTCGTAGAATATAATATCTGAAAGCAACAAGGTATAAAAGGATCTGAGGCGTGCGCATAACTCATTTCCCAGATTAATGATGGAAAAAAGTGGATTTTAATAGGTCCATTTATTTCTCTAGATGCGGACCAGCTATAATCGGTAGTCATCCCATCATACGATCGGCAATTTTTATGATTTTATGTTTTTTTCTATTTTGAGAAATTCCCTAAAACGCAACCCTTGTAAATTGTTGATTGACAGGCTTTTATGAGGATAGCCGTTCTGAACGGTTATAAACGTCTATAACGGTTAA
>JAWLFI010000106.1:0-9389 GCA_041685645.1 Saprospiraceae bacterium
TTGTTCAGGAATAGCAAGAATAGTCCAAAGAGTACCCAGAGGACAATGTGAATTGAAACCTTAGAAAAGAGACGATTAATAATTTTTCCTCATTTTGCTAAATGATAAGTGTTTACGCTACTAAAGTAAGATAATCTTCTTACATTTCATTGATGCGAATGTGTGATTACTTATTCGTTGCTGTCTTGGATAAGTGTATATTTGCAGCGCAAAATTGTATGCCATGGTTGAAATCACCCGAGTTGAGAAATTCAATGCAGCTCATAAGTTGTGGGTAAAACATTGGAGTGATGAAAAGAATAAAGAAGTCTTTGGAAAGTGTGCTAACAAGAATTGGCATGGACACAATTATTACCTCCATGTCACCTTGAAGGGTACACCAGACAAAGAAACCGGATTTGTGGTTGATGTGAAGCTCCTTTCAAAGATTATTAAGGAGAAGGTTGTGGATTTTCTAGATCACTCAAATTTGAATCTGGACGTTCCCTTCATTCCTGAAGGAATGCAGCCGACGACCGAAAATCTAATCATGCAAATATGGAAGCAACTGGCTCCCCACATTCCCGGGAGTGCCCGTTTGCACAAATTAAAGTTGTATGAAACAGATACGATTTATGCTGAATATTACGGGGAATAAACATCTCAAATGGGAAAAGAAAAAGAGAAAACATCAAATAGTTCGTTGGATCACCTTCGAGAACTATATGCTGGAATTATAACTTCTATAGGTGAAGATGTGAATCGCGGAGGACTCATTAAGACACCTGAGAGGGCAGCAAAAGCCTTCCAGTTTTTGACTCAAGGGTATGATCAGGATGCTACAAGTATTTTAAAAGATGCTTTATTTGAGGAGGATTACAATGAGATGGTCATTGTGAAAGATATTGAGTTATACTCTTTGTGCGAGCATCACCTTTTGCCCTTTTTTGGGAAGGCTCACATCGCCTATATTCCCAAGGGCAGGATTGTGGGACTCAGCAAACTGGCTCGAATTGTAGATGTATTTGCCAGGAGATTGCAGGTTCAGGAACGGATGACTTTTCAAGTCCTCAATTCAATTGATAAGACCCTCGAACCATTGGGTGTGGCTGTTGTGATTGAAGCGCATCACATGTGTATGATGATGAGAGGAGTTCAGAAGCAGAACTCCGTGACGACAACATCTGCTTTTACCGGAGCCTTTAGTGAGGTGCAAACGCGGAATGAATTTTTAAACCTTATTTCTTCTAAACTCTCTTAAACGATTGCATATGAAAGCTTATGTATTTCCCGGGCAGGCGAGTCAATTTCCGGGTATGGGTAAAGAAATTTATAGCGAATATCCACAAAGCCATGACTATTTTAAACGGGCCAACCAAGTTATGGGTTTTGATTTGATGCGCGTTATGTTTGAAGGCTCCGACGAAGATTTAAAAGAAACGCTGGTTACTCAGCCCTCTGTGTTTCTATATTCTTATTTGTCCTATATCACGAAGGACAATATTCCCGAATCCGGCTGTATGGCCGGACATTCGCTTGGAGAAATCACTGCATTGGTAGCGGCTGAGGCGCTTTCATTTTATGATGGTATTCGATTGGTAAAGGCTAGAGCTGAGGCCATGCAAAAAGCCTGTGATTTGGAAAATAGCACCATGGCCGCAATCGTTGGACTAAAGGATGAAGAAGTAAAAGATATCTGCGAATCTATTGATGATATTGTGGTAGCTGCCAATTACAATTGCCCTGGTCAGGTTGTTATATCGGGTACTGAGTCCGGAATCGAGAAGGCTATTGATCAATTAAAGAAAGCTGGGGCAAAACGTGCAATTCCATTGGCTGTTGGGGGAGCCTTTCACTCTGAACTTATGAAGCCTGCAGAAGATGAATTGGCCAAAGTAATTAGCGAGGTTGATTTTTCGCGACCGAAATGTCCAATCTATCAAAATGTAGATGCTAAACCTCATATTAACCCTGAGGAAATTCAATCTAATCTGATTGCGCAACTTACCTCTCCGGTCTTATGGACTCAAACTATGAATCAAATGATAGAAGATGGAGTGGATGAATTTATTGAATGCGGAGGAAAGGTACTGTCCGGCTTTGTCAAAAGAGTAGACAGAAGTTTCCCTACCCGGCAATTATAAGAACGAATTACCATGCAATTTGAGCAAGTAAAAAAGGCGAGTCTATTAGTTTCTGATCCGTATTTATACGATCAGAACTTTCGGCGTTCTGTCGTTCTACTCACCGAACATTCTGAAAGTGATGGCTCTATAGGGTTCATTTTAAATAAGCCGCTAAAAATACCTGTTGATACTCTGCTGTCAGACTTTCCTGACTTTTCAGCTCAGATTTATTTTGGTGGTCCGGTAGACACAGAGCGGATTCATTTTATTCATACGGCCGGCGATATTTTAGATGGGAGTATTCCCATCGGTGATAGTCTGTATTGGGGAGGGGATTACGATAAACTCAAGTTTCTCATTCAGTCTGAACTTATAACGACAAACAACATAAAATTTTTTGTTGGCTACTCAGGATGGGATTTCCAACAATTAGCCGAAGAGATGCGAAGTGGCTCCTGGTTAGTCGCTGACAATGATCTGAATTACCTATTTAATATTACTCCCAAGGATCTCTGGAAGGAGGTGTTGCAAAATATGGGCGGCCATTTTGGCGTCATAGCACAAATGCCGGATCAATTGGTTTTGAACTAAGAACAATATGCTTGATTTAATAGACATTAGCCTTCACTTTGGAGAACGTGCAATAGCACGCTCTATTTCGTTTTCTGTGCGGCGCAAGGAAAGGGTAGGACTGGTAGGAAAAAATGGAGCGGGGAAATCCACTCTGTTGAAGCTTATCAATAGAGATATAATGCCTGACGGTGGACAGATTGCAATAGAAAAGGGAGCTACTCTGGGATATTTGCATCAGGATTTGGATTCACTTACTGATCTATCCATTCGGAATGAAATCAAATCAGCTCTATCGGTGATTGAGGACCTCAAGGCAGAATATGAGGAGATCCAACACCAAATGGCTACGCGCACTGATTATGAAAGTAACAGTTATATGGAGCTTTTAGATCGATTCGATGAGGTTCAAACAAAATACCATTATTTCAATCCGGATCAAATCGAAAAAGATATTGAACTGATTGCCATGGGACTTGGATTTCCCAGAGAGGATTTGGATGATTCGGTAACCACCTTAAGTGGGGGATGGAAAATGCGCGTTGAGCTAGCCAAACTCTTGATTCAGAAGCCGGATTTGCTTTTACTGGATGAGCCGACGAACCACCTGGATATTGAATCCATCTTATGGATGGAGCAGTGGCTCAATAATTATGAGGGGGCATCCATAATCATATCCCACGATATTGAGTTTTTAGATAACACGACCACTCGCACGATTGAGATTGTAAATGGGAAAGTTCGTGATTATCCTTTTCCTTATACCAAGTATAAAAGTGTCCGGGCGGAAGAAATGGAGCAGCTACAAAGTGCGTATGAAAATCAGCAGCGCATGATTAGTCAAAAGGAGCGAACCATTGAAAGATTTAAAGCCAAAGCGACAAAAGCGAAAATGGCTCAAAGTATGGCGAAGGAACTAGAGCGAATGGAGCGCCTAGAGCCGCCGGATTCAGATTCAAATACTATCAATATTCGCTTCCCTGAAGCGCCCAGATCAGGAGCCGTAGTCTATGAGGCTATTAACCTAGGTCATGCCTATGGCGACAATTTGGTGTTTTCGGGATTAAATTTGAAAATTGAAAGAGGAGACAGGATTGCCATGGTCGGCCAAAATGGTCAGGGAAAATCTACACTAGCAAAGATCATATCTGGTGAGCTCTCGCCATCTATAGGGAATTTGGTAGAAGGGCACAATGTTAATTTGGGTTATTTCGCACAGAATCAAGCGGAGAAGATGAATTCCGATTTGACCGTTCAACAGGTAGCTGAGTCGGCCGCCCGGCCGGAAACGCTTTCTAAGGTGAGAGCAATATTAGGAGCATTTCTCTTCCCGGGTGAAGAGGTGGAAAAAAAGGTAAAAGTGCTTTCGGGGGGTGAAAGATCTCGACTGGCTATTTCTCTTTTACTTCACAATAACTATAACGTCCTATTATTAGATGAGCCCACTAATCATTTGGATATTTATTCCAAAGAGGTATTGAAGCAGGCACTGAAGGAATACAATGGCACTTTGCTAATCATTTCACACGATAGGGAGTTCTTGAAAGGCCTGGCTGAAAAAACACTTTCCTTCCGAGATGGTGAAATCAAGCTGCACTTAGAAGATGTAGAGACTTATCTAAAAAAGCAAAGCATTGGCGATATGCGCGCATTAGAAATGCAGAAGGAAAAATCAAAAGGATCGACAAATGGGGTTTCTTCCAGGAGTTCAAACTTGAGCGATAATCAGAAGAAAAATATTGAGCGAAAAGTTAAAGAAATCGAGCGTGAAATTGATAAACTAAGCAAACAACTTCAAAAAATCGAGAGTAAGATGGCAGCTGAAGATTTTTATGGATCGGAAGGGGCCATAGAAGAAACCAAAAAACACTCCGATCTGGCTGATCGCGTGGCTATAAAAGAAGCCGAATGGGAGGAAATGGTCAGTCGCCTGGAAATCTAGCTCAGTCTATCGCTGCGGGTTGGGGGTGGAAGACCATTTATCGAGTTGTTTCTCTAATGCTCTCAAGTCTTTTGGGTATTCCGCAACAAATTTGACAGCCTGTTTGGATTTGGGATGCGTAAATCCCAGTTCTCTGGCGTGCAATGGCGTACGCGTTATAAGTGGCCGCTCAATACCATGCTTATTGAATCTGTAGTTTTTCTTTATTTCAGATAAGTAAAATTCTGATTTGTTTCCATACACGGGATCTACTAAAAGTGGGCATCCAATATGTGCGGCATGCACCCGAGCCTGATGTGTCCTTCCGGTGAGTAAGTTGAATTGGAGTTTCGAGTGAAACTTATACCTTTTCAGTACCGTGTATTCTGAGATAGAGGGCTTCCCTTTTTTGTGGATTTGTACGCGGCTATCTTGTCCTTTTAATATGGCCGCTGTTATCGTCCCTTCATCTTCCTGTGGGTGGCCATTCACGAACAGATCATATGTCTTGGACACTTTTCTCTCTTGAAATTGAAGGTTCAAGGCTTGATGGGTTTGTTCATTTTTGGCAAAACAGATGGCTCCGGATGTGAACTTATCAATTCTGTGAACGACAAACACATCCCCCAATTTTTCTTCTAGTGCATTTTTGAGATTATAGAGTGATGTCTGATATCTATCTGGGATGGAAAGAGTGCCTGGTTGTTTATTGATGACGATTAGCTCATCGTCTTCAAAAATTATATTTAGTGGATTCATGTATTCTGTAGTTGTCGATATGTTTTTTTGTTCCTAATGAAATATTGAAAAACGATGCTTTTCTTTAGTCGGTACGAGCCTACTCTAGACTTGTTGTTTTTCGTAGTTCGAATCTTTCTTACCCTCGTAGCACTTAGCCTTCTTTTTGCTATAATTTGGCTCATGTTCCCGATAATATATCCATAGGCTCTAAATATGGATTTAGCCGCAGGAGCATTATTATCAAAGAGAAATTTTAATGCGGCAACGGTATCCAAAAAGAATCTTAAAGGCAAAAGCCAAATGCATTTTACTGTGGGTTCGTTTTTTATTAGGGTAGTTATATTATTTCTGAAATTCAAATATACCTTGTGGGGTGCATTATACGATAAAGTTCCTCCTCCAAGGTGATAAACTACGGATTTGGGCTCGTAATAAATTCGATATCCCGCTCTCAATAGTCGCCAGGACAAGTCAATCTCTTCCTGATGGGCGAAAAAAGAAGGATCGAAACCTCCCGCCCTCAAAAATAGATCCGATTTAATGATCATAGCGGCACCACTACACCAAAAAATGGGCTCTGGATCCTCGTATTGTCCTTCATCTGCTTCAATGGTGTCAAAAATGCGTCCCCGGCAAAAGGGATATCCCCATTTGTCCATTTCTCCACCTGCTGCACCAGCGTATTCAAATTGATCGGGGTTCCTTTCAGATTTTATCTTTGGTTGAACCGATGCGATATTGGGGTGTGATTCCAACCTTTGAATCAAAGGAGGAAGCCAATTCTCCGTGACTCTAACGTCATTGTTGAGAATGACAAAATAGTCTGCATCGATCTTTTCAAGGGCTCGATTATACCCTCCTGCATAACCGTAGTTCTCGTTTAGTTTCATGGTGAATACATCGGGGTAACTCTTCTCAGTCCAATCTAATGAGATGTCAGTAGAGTTGTTGTCAACAATCCATATTTCAGTATTCTCTTTTGGCGTGTACTTGACTAAATCGGGCAGATAGTTTTCCAAATGAGTAAGGCCATTGTAATTCAGAAGGATAATGGCCGTTGATTTTTTGGATGAATCGCGGAGAATGTTTTTTTCTTTTAACTTCTTTTGAGCTTCGACCTGATCCAGTCGCAATTGGTGTCTCAATTGATTGAGGTCCTCAAAGGATTTATCATTTCTCAGGAATGAAATGAAGCGTACGATGAGTTCCTCGCCATAGATGTTTTCATTAAAGTCGAAAATGTGCACCTCCAAAACTGGAAATTCATCGCCTTTAATACTGGGCTTGCTTCCATAATACATCATGGCACCGTAGGGCTTTCCTCCATATTCGACCAGTGCTGCATATATGCCATGTGGAGGCAGTAACTTATTGGACTTTGGCATTTTGATATTCGCCGTAGGGAAACCGAGCTGCTGACCTATTTGATTTCCGTGTTCTACGGTACCTATAATGGCATAGGCATGTCCCAGGAGTTCATTGGCGTATTCTATGTCCCCATTTTTAATGGCAGCTCTAATTTTTGTCGAACTCACTGAGATCTCCTTTACACTTTGCTTTTCGATTTCTTCAACGATGAAATTGTATTTTTTGCTGTATTTTCTCAATAGGTTGACATCTCCCTCTCTGTTCCGTCCAAATCTATGATCGTAGCCGATGACGATACATTTGGGTCGAAACTTCTCATAGATGAAATTCTCGACGTATTCCTCAGCGAGCAATTGTGAAAATTCTACAGTAAATGGAACGATCACGAGATGGTCAATATCTAGTTTTGATAGCTCTTCTTTCTTTTCATGATTGAGGGTGAGTAGTTGTAATGAATCATCAGAGGGGAATATGACTGATCGGGGATGAGGATTAAAAGTGATCACAACACTTTCCCCATTGAATTTATTGGCTAGCTTTTTTATCCGTTGGAATATAGTTTTATGCCCCTTATGTACTCCATCAAATGAGCCTATGGTTATCACCGCATTGGTGAATTCCGGCAAATTGTCAATATTGTCATGTATCTCCATAGAGCAAAAATAATGAATTCATTACCGATCGCGGACCATAAGGTGCATATACTACTTCTATTTCTTTCGATGACGAAAAAGAGCTCCTTTCACAGGAATTGCACATAAAACTATTCCTTAAAACTATGACTTTCTATATTTGTTGCACTCTCAAATAACACAAATGGAAAAACAAGAAATACTCAAGATATTACAGGCAGTAAAAGTACCTAATATTGGTCAAAATATTTTGTCTTTGAAATGGCTGAAGGACCTTCGGGTTGAAGGGGATAATGTGTATTGTGATTTAACGATTCCCATGGATCAGGCGCAGGTAAAAACAGAATTGAACTTCAGTATAATTTCAGCTATTCAAGAGCAATATCCATCGGCAGAAGTTCATCTCCACTTTACCACTACGATGACGGACGATGCTCCACAGCCACTATCGGGTGGGTTGGGCAAGATTAAGAATATTATTGCCGTGGGTTCTGGTAAGGGAGGTGTCGGTAAGTCTACAGTTGCCATGAATTTGGCTTTGGGGTTAAAGGAGTTAGGGGCTAAAGTCGGGATTTTGGATGCCGATTTATACGGACCATCAATTCCCACTATGATGGGCATCGTGGGTCAGCGACCTAAAGTCAAGGTCGTAGACGGTAAAAATATGATCGTTCCGATTGAAAAGTACGGAATTCACGGGATGTCTATCGGCTTAGTGGTCGACGCCGAACAGGCCGTCGTTTTACGCGGTCCGCGTTTGGCGGGTATCATCAAACAGTTTTTTAACGAATGCGCATGGCCCGAATTGGATTATTTGGTCGTTGATTTGCCGCCCGGAACCGGGGATATTCAGTTAACGATGGTGCAAACGGTACCCGTTACAGGGGCCATAATGGTTACTACGCCGCAGGAAGTGGCATATGCAGACGCTCTAAAAGCGATGAATATGTTTAAGTTGGATCAAATCCAGGTCCCTGTTATCGGAGTTGTTGAAAATATGTCCTGGTTTACCCCTTTAGATATGCCTGATAAAAAGTATTTCATATTTGGAGAAGGAGCAGGAAAAAGATTGGCTAAGGTGGGCAATACAGTGATGCTGGGACAAGTTCCACTAGTACAGGGGATAAGAGAGAGTAGTGATGAAGGTCGTCCGATTATGTCACTTGAGGAACATCCTTCGAAGACTTACTTTATTGAATTGGCAAAAAATGTGGCTCGACAGGTCGCTGTGCGAAACGATAGCATAGATCCGACTAAAGTCGTAAATATTAGTTAAATTTGATGTAAACAACTACTACAATGAAGAGATATACTAAAGAGGAGTGGATGAAGAAGATCGATGCGGCTTTAGACGAGGTTCGGCCTCATCTGGCAGTGGATGGTGGTGGAATTGAAGTCGTGGATGTAACTGAAGAGGGCGAAGTGAAAATCAAATGGCTTGGTACTTGCGAAAACTGTTCTATGAGTGCAATGACGATGAAAGCGGGAGTGGAGGAAACCATAAAATCAAAATTCCCCAGTATCTCTGAGGTGACTGCTGTGAATGGAGCCTTTTTAGCGACGGAATAGGAAGTTCATGACCTATCAACAATTATCCAAGCTTATACAGCATAAACAATCCTGCCTCTGTGTAGGTCTGGATTCCGATATTGATCAATTACCTCAAGGGGTTCCCTCAAATCCTCAGGGAGTACTCCACTTTAACCGCAAAATAATTCAGTCTACTCGAGAATTCTGCGTGGCCTATAAATTAAATACTGCGTTCTACGAATGCATGGGCGCAGAAGGTTGGGATGTGATGCAATCTACCATTGAATTCATAGGAGAAGATCATTTGGTTATCGCCGATGCTAAACGCGGGGATATTGGGAACACCGCTAAGATGTATGCCAGTGCGTTTTTCGATCGTCTTCAGGCCGATGCTATCACTCTCAATCCCTACATGGGTAGCGATACGATAAAGCCCTTTTTAGAGTATCCCGGCAAATGGGGTATTGTTTTAGCCCTGACTTCCAATGCGAGCGGAAAGCAGTTACAACAACTCAAAGTGAG
>JAWLFI010000004.1:0-35851 GCA_041685645.1 Saprospiraceae bacterium
CACTATATAATCTCGTGCGCCAGCGCTGGGAAGCCGGCCCGAGCCCGTTGTGACGGGCGAAGGGAGATCCCGGACGGGCGCAGCCCGAACCGGGAGCCGAGCAGCCCCGCCGGAGCCCGGCATTGACGGGCAGAGGCGGACGCCCGGCTGCGAGCGGCTGACCATAGCGGCGGCTCCGGTCTCTGCGGAGCCGCGGCGCCCAAAGTGGCGGAATGAAGTTGACCTGCTTTAGTCCGGGCATAAAAAAAGCCGACACGAAATCATCATGCCGGCTTTTCCTTTTTAAGTTTCGTAGATCAATAGAACTTGCTTCTGTCGTCACGGATATCTGCGTTGTCTTGCATGGCTTGCAGTAGCTTTTCTTGTGCCGCCTGCCGCGCCTTCTGAGACCTTTGGGACTTGAGCTGAGAGATATTGCTCCCCATCGGCGTTTCAGTTTTTGAAGTGACTTGAATAACATAGATGCCATTTTCACCCACTACTGGAGAGCTGGTTTCGCCTTCGCTCAGGCCCTGTAAAGCCGCTACCACACTGGGTTCATTTCCCAAATCGGGAATGCTGGAGGCATTGAGACCGATACCCTGTGCCGTGTCAATGGGCGTGCTGTAGGTGCTGGCGATTTGATTCAAATCCTTGTTTTTCATGGCCTCTCGCAACAATTGTCCTTTCTTTTCTTTGAGCACTTCCGGCATGAGAATAGATTTCACATCTTCTAGTTTTGGACTGCCCGATGGAATAATGCTTTTGAGTCCAACGATGATATATTCGCTATTATAGAACTGCTCTTGTGCCTCGACGATAAACACATCCGGTGAGATTTCATTCACTGCGGTATTGTTCTCGAAAAGGTACTTCACTAAACTTCTCCCCGCGTCAACACTGCTGATGCCATTGACCTCATAGTCGTTGGCAGCCAGGGGATCTGTTGTGCGTAAATCGAGTTCAGGGTTTTCTTTAGCCGCAGCTCTAAGGCTTTCGAGATCCCTGTTGTCAGAAGCGATTGTGAGGGCATCTTCATACAGGCGATTTTGCGTTTTTTCGCTGGGTATAATGGCTTGTTCTAAATAACCGAGTTTCACTCCCGGCATTTCCGTGTCGTATTTTTTATCGGTCACTTCGACTAAATGTATACCTGCCTGAGATTTGAAAACGCTTAATTCTCCTACTTCTAATTCGTAAAAGGTCTGATTCTCAAAGGAGGGCAACATAGCGCCTGCAGTAAAATATCCCAAATCGCCGCCTTCCGCAGCGCTTCCATCCTGACCATTATTGATGGCTAATGAGTCAAAAGAAGCCCGTCCGGACTCAATGAGCATTTTGAGGCTATCCAAAAGAACTATTTCTCTTTCTTCAGAATTGGGATCCTCGGGATTCAATTGTCTGAAAATATGTCTGGCCTCAACGGAGTCAGGAATGGTGGTCTTGCCCAACACTTTAATTGCCTGATAGCTCCCCTCGGTGATGTAAGGGCCATAGGTATCTCCAACCTCTAATTCAAAGGCGACATCCTGAATTTCAGGGTTCAACTGATCTTTATCGAGGTAATTATTGGAGAGTCGCCCTTCATTGAATTCTATAAAGAGGGAATCGTTTTCCGCCGCTTTAAATTCTTTTAGCAGATTTTCCATGTCCTCGCGAAGCTGCATAGAATCCTTGGCTGTGGGCAGCACCCGCATGCGAGCAAATTCTCCGATACGGGTTTCCTTGTCTCGATAAAATCGCTTTTTATGATCTGAAAGGAAGGTCTGAAGATCTTCTTCCGTCACATTTGCCTCTGCATTGGAAATCTCGGCAAAGGGAACTTTGACATAGGCAAAACTCGCTTGTTGGCTTTGTAGATTAGCTTCTCGTTCGGCCATCCAGGTGGGAGTGTACATCCCTTTGGCTACTAATGTGACAAATTTGGTTTGCGTTCGATTCTGCATGATCTCGCGCTCCTGTTGCTGCCAGTACTGACGCTGTTGCGGTTGCAATTGGTTTTGATTAATGGCCTGGCGGAACTCATTGAGCGTTTGCCGATCTACTTGCCCGGTTTGGGGATTGGCGAATCGCTGTTGAATAATGGGGCTGAGATTGCTTCCAAATTGCAGCTCCATGAGTTCTTCTGATCCTACATTGAGACCCAAACGATCTGCATAATCATTGATCAACTCTCGATTGACAAAGAAATTCCATAGGTAATCTCTTCGCTCATAGATATTGACATCTGAGCCGGAATACAGGATTTGTTCCATGCGCTGAAACTCATTCCAATCAATTTTATCTCCATCGACAGCTCCTACATCAAATTGATTGGCGGAGGGCGCACCTCCTCCTCCGGAGGTCATATCCATAATCACAAATGCAGCCAGTGCCAATCCGATGAGGATAATCATCAGCCACATATTATTGCGAATTTTTCCTATTAATGCCATGCAATAATTTTATTTTATTGTTGAATGTGTATGCTTCTTAAAAAGAGTGAAGGCCGACAAAAAATTAGCGCTTCATTCAGGTTTTAGCGATGCAAAGGTAATAGCTTTTAAGATTTTATTCAAATACCGTTGTATTTGTTTTTTCTGACTGAGGATCTGCGGCCTCTAAAGCGCGATAGAATTCGAGTCCATATTTGCGAATTAAGGCCTCCCGGGCGAATTCATAGACCCGAATGCCCCTTTGTTCGCCGGCCGAGCAGGCGGCATGGCAAATACCCCACTCTTCGTAGTTGAGGGCCTCGAAAGATTTTTCTTCATTCGACTCAATTCGGATGGGGTAGAGGTGACAACTGATCGGCTTCCGGAATGGAATTTCGCCGGCTTGCCAGGCCTCCTCTATGGTGCATTGTGCAATTCCTTTTTCATCGATGCGAACGAATGCGCAGGCCTGATCCTCTTCTCGCAGAGGGGTTCCATACTCTTCGGCCTCTTCGTACCACCGAGACACTCCTTGCTCTCGAATGGCATTTTGTCCCTCTTCGGGAATGCGTGGCCAGATGATTGGCAAGAGACCTTCGAGGGTTTGTCTTTCCTCCGGATCCAGCGGCGCTCCCGAATCACCTTCTATGCAGCAGGCGCCCCTGCAGTGCTCAATGGCACAGCTAAAGGTTTCGGAAAACAAGCGAGAACTTACTATTTTGCCATTGACGATGACCATGTTCTAAAAGGGTTGTGTTCAGGTCAAAGATAGCTAAACTAAGAAGACCAAAGTCGATATTTGAATGTTCATTATTAGCGGATCCAAAGGTTAGCCCGCATTATTCATAAACTTTATGGCCAATAACTTTATGGCCAATATGAGAATCTGTTTAAGTCATGTGTTGGAAGGATAGTGCTTAAACAAAGCAAAGGGTGAATTGTCAAAGCGTGTTTGTCAAGGCACATGAGTCCACAATCTCAATGATCGACAGCCAATATTTTGCAAATTAGCTCGTTAAATCTTTGGTAGATTGTGGTAAAATTTTATCTTCGTCCAACGTTGAAGCGTAAACTATATCAACACTTCAGGAAGGCAAGCAAGGGCTACCTCAATTATGGAGGAGCGAGATGTAAGGAGGTGGGAGGAGTGAAGGAATGAGAAGAGACGAGATTGCTTCGAAGCCGTTGAACGAACAAATTTGAAAACCAATTATTAGAACGACCTAAAATACGCGTATGAGCATGGATCCCCTAAAGCAAAAGTTTGAAGAAAAAGCTAAGAATGTAAGAGCTGAAATAAAAGAGCTGTTATCAAAACACGCCGATCGCGAAGTCGATCAAGTCTCCCTGCAGCAGGTGTTTGGAGGCATGCGTGGCGTTAAGAGTATGATTTGGGAGACCTCTGCTTTAGATCCTATTGAGGGGATTCGCTTCCGGGGGTATTCCATTCCCGAATTGAGAGAGAAATTGCCGAAAAAGACAGGCGATAAAGAGCCTTTACCCGAGGGTTTATTTTGGTTGATGTTAGTGGGTGAGATTCCCACGCAGGAAGAAGTGAAGTGGCTCAGTGGTCAATGGGTGAACCGTTGCAATGTCCCCGAGCACACCTTTGCTGTTTTGGACAGTTTGCCTACCGACACCCATCCGATGACCCAATTAGTCACGGCGATTAGCTCTATGCAGTCCTCCAGTGTTTTTGCTCGTCGGTATGCCGAGGGCATGAATAAGACGGAGTATTGGGATCCTACTTATGAGGATGCTATGAATTTGATCGCGCGATTGCCAAAAATTGCTGCATATATATATAGGAGAACGTATCACGATAATAAGCACATTCAGCCCGATATTTCCTTGGACTGGGGCGGTAATTTTGCCCATATGTTAGGTGTTCAGGGCGAAGATTTCAAGTCCCTCATGCGATTGTATCTCACGATTCATGCAGATCACGAGGGCGGGAACGCTTCTGCTCACACTACGCATTTGGTCGGCTCGACTTTGAGTGATGCTTACTATTCTTTCACAGCGGGTATGTCTGCTTTGGCGGGTCCTCTGCACGGATTGGCGAATCAGGAGGTCATCAAGTGGATTTTCAAGATGATAGATGCCATTGGAACGCAGAATCCTACGAAAGAGCAAATTGCAGATTACGTACACTCCACCTTATCCAGAGGTCGGGTAGTTCCCGGTTATGGACATGCAGTATTGCGCAAGCCGGACCCCAGATTTATGGCACAGAAGAAATTTGCAGAGGACTACATTGGTCAGGAGGATGATTTGGTCAATGTAGTATGGAAGTTATTTGATGTCGTGCCTGAGATTTTGGAGAGTTTGGGCAAAGTGAAAAACCCATGGCCTAATGTCGATGCGCATTCCGGTGCATTATTAGTGCATTACGGCTTGAGAGAGTACAGTTATTATACTGTTCTCTTTGGCGTGAGTCGTGCCCTGGGCGTACTTTCAGCATTGTGTTGGTCCAGAGCTTTGGGCTTCCCACTCGAGCGACCCAAGTCGGTGACTATGGATTGGGTAAGAGAATATGTGAAGGACAAAAAATAGAATTGTTTTCTCCTTTTCCCGTTAATTTTATCTATTCGAACGAACGCTCCTAAGGGGTGTTTTATATATTTGGAAAAAAATAGAACTATGAATATACCCGGTGATTTAAAATACACAAAGGAGCACGAGTGGGTGCGGGTGGAGGAGAAGACCGCTACGGTTGGAATTACAGATTTTGCTCAGGGCGAGCTGGGCGATTTGGTGTATATAGAAATTGACACTTTAGATGACGAATTGGATCAACACGATGTGTTTGGTACAGTAGAAGCGGTCAAGACCACTTCCGAGCTGTACATGCCCGTCTCCGGCAAGGTGGTTGCTTTCAATCCCGAGATTGATGAAGACGAAGGCGACAACCCGGCCGTAATTAACGAAGACCCCTATGGTAAGGGGTGGATTGTAAAGGTGGAGATGTCAGATGAAGGTGAATTAGATGATTTGATGTCAGCTGAGGAGTACGAAGAATTAATTTCGTAGTCGGATACACCATTTTGAAGCATTCAAACATCTTAATTGCGAAAAGAGGTTGGATGCCTTTACTGTGGTTATTGATAATGACCATAGGATCTTTGCTTCCGGGACGCCTCATAACGGGTTCATCTGTCGGTTCGATTTTCGTTTTCGATAAATGGATTCACGCAATGGCGTATTTTATTCTGGTTCTTTTGGTAGGAGCCAGTATAAGACTGGGATTGAGGAGAGCGAAAAAGGTGTTTTTTGCTGTATGTGTTGGTCTGCTGATTTACAGTTTGTGCATTGAGTTGATGCAAGAATTTTTGAGTTCCGGCAGGAGTTTTGAAATCTTAGATTTAATCGCTAACTTTATTGGCATATTGACGGCTTACCTCATTATTTTGAGCGTCAAAAAAAGAAAATATTATGGAAGTTGAATTAAGTGTTGGTCAGTTTTTCATTGCAATTCTCTTGATAGTAGTTGCATTGGTAGCGATTATTTATGGTTTGCGCTATTTGATTCAGCGCAGATCTCAAGCCAACTTAAAAGAGGAATACGGGGATGATTTGAAAGCCCGCAATAAGTACCCCGACGTGAACGCGTTTAAATACAGCGGGACCATGTTGGGCATTGGAATAGCGACTTCCATCGCGTTTGTTTTGTTCTCTGTGAACTTGACAGAGTACGAAAAGGAAATCATCGTTCCGGAATATGAGTACGACGTTGAGGAAGAGATTGAAGTGGAACCTCCGCGAACCAAGGAACCGCCACCACCTCCGCCACCTCCGCCACCGCCCGAGATCGAGGAAGTGGTAGATGAAGAGGTGGAGGAAGACCCCTTCGAAGATCAAACCATTGAGGAAGACACCTATATGGATGATGAAGTGCCGGAGCAGGCAGAAGAAGCGCCACCACCCCCGCCACCACCACCGGAACCGGAAGTGGAGGAAATCTTTAAAGTGGTAGAGCAAATGCCCAGATTTCCGGGCTGTGAAGATCTGGACTCTGAAGAGGAAAAAAAGCAATGTGCGCAGAAGAAACTATTGGAGTATATCTATGCCAACATAAAATATCCTCCCATTGCCCGGGAAAATGGAGTTGAAGGTATGGTCGTTGTGAAATTCGTTGTCGATAAGGATGGATCGATTAGTGAGCCTCAGGTGGTTCGCGATATTGGTGCCGGCTGCGGCGAAGAAGCATTGAGAGTTGTAAATTCAATGAATGAGGAGGGAATCAAATGGATTCCCGGAAAACAGAGAGGGCGTCCGGTACGCGTTCAATTTAATCTACCCGTGAAGTTCCAATTGCAATAAATTGGAATATTCATTTGACTTAAATAAAAAAAGAGAGCGATACATATCGCTCTCTTTTTTTATGCGAGTTTGGCGCCAAGTACGAAAGCTACAAGGCACAATACAAGGCTGCAAGTGACATATGCTAAAAGCCCCCACATGTTACCCTCTTCAAAAAGCTGATAGTTTTCGGCGGTGAAGGTAGAAAAGGTGCTGAGGCCTCCACAAAGGCCCACCATAAGGCCTATTTTGTAGGTCGGGTTTGTCGTTAAGATCTCTATGGACCAAGTGGATAGGAAACCAAGCAAAAAGCTGGCTATGAGATTAGCGATCAGGGTACCAATAGAAAAATCAATCCAACCCAAACTTCGAACCGTTTCACTGATGCCATATCTCATGAGACTACCTATGCCGCCCCCTATAAAAATCATTATCCAAGTCATATTTTTTCACTAAAGATACTAAAAGAGGGCGGATGGAAATAGAGAGGAGTCGGCCAGAGTCCTTTTCATTCAATGGGTATTGAAATGGCGCAGCAGATTTTTGTTCAGGTCACTGTGTGAGGAACGCGAGGAAGGAGGGTAGTAGTTCGACTTCGTTCTCCACGGCGCCTTGACTATTCGACTGATGAACAATGCTGAGACGGGCAAAGAGATCAAGAATTGGTCTGTATGAATTTAGTGGTATTGGCACTTGCTTGCAAGCTATATCATATTGTTCTGTTTAGAAGCGAGGAGGAAAATGAAGTACAACAAGCTAAGTGATGAGGCAAGTAAAATTAAAACTGTGATATAGCTCAACTCATGAATACCCAGCGCAATGAGAATGAAGGACAGTTGGCTCATCGATAGTATGACTGTTGTTTGAGCATGCGAAAAGCCTTGGTCTATTAGCTGGTGATGTAGGTGCTTGCGATCCGGATAGAGTGGTGAATCTCCCTGAATAATCCGCAAAATGAACACTCTGGAGGTATCTATTATGGGCAAGATTAAAGCTCCAAGGACTATGACCGGAGCTTTTGAAATGGCAAAAGGAGATTGCAGTAAAATCATGAGATGATCGGACTGGAAAAATGAAACGACCAAAAAGGAAATAGCTACACCTAAGACCATTGATCCTGAATCTCCCATAAAAATTCGCGCCGGAGTCCAATTGTACTTCAGAAAGGCCAGCCCGACTCCAACGAGAATAAAGGAGAAGAGAGAGAGACCGTAAAAGCCAGTCAGGTGATACCACACGCCTAAAAAGGAAGCGAGTATGATGATGATTGTAGTGCTGAGCCCATTGATACCATCGAGTAGGTTAATACCATTGATAATCGTTAGCACCAGGAACGTACTTATCAGGTAGGATACGAACCCGGAGATTTCTCCAATACCAAATAGTCCAAACATACTGTTCATGTGCAGATGGCTGAGCACAAGCATGAGGGAGGCGGAAAGTACCTGCCAAAAAAGCTTAATCCATGGATTGATAGGTTGGATATCATCCCAAAGACCTACGCAGAACAGCATAGACATGGCCACTATGGCGTATCGAAGCTCCCAGAGGGTTTCCCCGGGAGCAAAAAGCGTCAGTGTGATAAGAATACCTAAAAATATATTGACTCCGCCGAGATGAGGTGTTGAATCTTTATGAGATTTTCTGGGGTGGGGTTGATCGAGGAGATTGGATCTTCTGCAAAATGAAATGAGTGAGGGAATGGTGAAGAATACAAACAAAAGGGCAAAAACAATGGCAAAGCCGGTGATGATATATAAATCCAGGCTATCCAACTGCTCCCATGATTCCAGAGTGGCAAGTTTAAATATAATCAGTAAATAAAATTCCATAATTATAAGTATAGGGTAAAATTCATTAATTTCAAGACAAAATAATAAATTGTGAAGTAAAAAGGAAATAAAAAGGAGGATTATTCGATCAAATGTCGATAATCAGATACTAAGCTCATGGTTTAGTGGGTTGAAGCTGTAAGCTAAGCAGGGCGGTAGAACGTAAAAAACCTAAGGCTTTAGCTTCAGCTTCCCTACCTGGGCACGGAATAACTTGAGGGTTTGCTAGAGGTCCAGTCGCTAATATTTGGACAAGACTCGTATTCCTCAGCTACTTCGATGTAAGTTGAGTTTCGTTTTTCCCGCATCCAGTCCATCAAGACTTCGCCTTTTTTCTTTTCTGAAGCTATTTTTTGAATCTTGGCATAATCAGAGGATAAACTGGCTTGATGCGGATCTGATCGGGAAACCAGTTTGATGATTTTAAAGAGCTTTTCTCCACTTCGATTCGTGTATTCAATAGGGTCTGTGACACCGCCTACATTCAGAGTGTCTGTGGCAAAGTAAATGTCGGGATCCAAATCACTTACTTCGAAGAAATTATCTCCTGATTGATTGTTGATAACTCTGCCGCTATTATTATAGGATTGTACGCCAGAGTATCCATGGATCCTCACGGCTTGTTCAAAACTGATGGAGTCTGCGACGATGAGTTCTTTTACCTTTTCGAGCTCTTTTTTTGTTCTGCTGTAATCATCCTCAGTCATCTCTGGTTTGATGAGGATGTGCTGAGTGTGGATATTATTCCCCCTTCTTTCCAACAACTTGATAATGTGAAAACCAAATTCGGACTCCACGACTTCTGATATTTCTCCGGATCTTAAATTATAAGCAGCAGCTTCGTATTCGGGAACAAAACTCCCTCGCTTCATCATGCCCAGGTCTCCTCCATTTCGAGCTGAACCCGGATCGTCTGAATATTGGCGAGCCATTTGAGTAAAACTGGTTGAGTCGTTAAGAATTTGCTGTCGAATATTTTCGAGCCTTTCTCTTGCCGACTCCTTTCGATCTTCTGTAACCTCAGGTTGAATAACTAACTCCTGGATTTCCACTTCGGAATTGTAATAGGGTACGCTGTCCTTTGGAATGGACTCAAAGAATTCTACAACTTCGGAGGGCGTAGATGAGGCTCGGGACATGACCTTTTCTCGCATCTGCTCCGCCATCATTTGATGTCTCATTTCCCGGGTCATTTCCTTTCTCACCTCTTCTACTGTTTTCCCGTAGTAGGACTCAAATTGGCTTACGTCATTGTTCATCATGTTCAAAATTCGCTCAATTCTCCCGTCAATTTCGGCAGTCACTTGCTCTTCAGGTACTGTAATACTGTCCATTCTCGCTTGATTGACCATGAGTTTTTGTGCCAGGATGCCCTCTAAAATTTCGCATCGCTCCGGCTGTCCAATGGTTTCCCCCTCGTCCTTCAGATAAGCGACTTGTTCTTCCAGATCTGAGAGCAAAATGAGTTCACCACCTACCTTGGCAATCACTTTATTGACAAGACCGGTTTGCGCTTGCATTGCTGGGGATAGAGCGAATGAAATGAAAAAGAGAAAGATGAAGGATTTTTTCATTGTATTTTGATTTTTACGATATTGTTATTTACGGCCTCTTTATATAGGCGTTCTCTGTATTGCTGTAAAAAGCTTTCTTTTCGTTGGTGTAAAATATATTTTTTGATCTTGTCTTCTACAAATCTGAGCGGAGCAACTTCTCCTCCCTCTTTTCTTTCTATGTAATCCAAAAGCAGGACGCCATCTTCTTCGAAGTTTTCTCGAAGGATCATTCCCGGGGACTTTACCGTTACTTTATCCTTAACATCAGTGGGTAGCAAGGAAAAGAGTTCATTCTCTTCCCACCACAAATTTGGGTTGAGATTGTAATTGCTAGCATAGAGTTCAGCGAGATTTCCCCATTTTTCATCTGTAAACTCCTTGTCTTCCTCCCAGTGTTGTTTTATTTCTTCTACTGATATGTTTGCATTTGTGATGACAATCCATCGGGCCCGGTAAATCGGTTGATCTAAAATAAACGAAGAGGTGTTTTCCTTGTATTGCTGCGCAATTTGCTCTTCAGATATAGCGCTATCTAGTTCTGTTTTTAGCAATTCTTGTTCGTATTTATGGATTAAGAGGGACTTTTCGTATTCCTCTACCATTCGCTGAATGGTCTGATCATCCCGAAGCTTCTTTTTTGCCCGCTGATTCATCAACTCATCTTTTATCCAGCGATTTATGTACCTTTTCAATACTCGAAGGCTGTCCTCTTTTGATAAATGATTTAATCTGATATCCTCCAGGCCGTTTTGAGTTAGTACTGCACCGTTGACCTCAGCAACTACTTGGGAGTTGTCGCGATTGGCTTTTCTATCCGACACCCAATCACAAGAACAAACGCCGACGCATAGTAATAGACAAGCCGAAAAAAGCCAAGCCTCAATGGATCGTAGAATTGTATTTGGATGAATAGGGTTCATTGAGTTATCTAAAATTATTGGCTTCCTCCCTTTTCTGCTCGTCGATTAAAGAAAGGGAGAATCTGTTGTTATTGATACTGTCTTTTTAAAGACCTCAATATTTTATTGTTGGTCTTTACTTTGAATTCAGAGCGCAAATCTTTAACCCATTGCTCCTCCAGTTCATTTTGATAATCTGAAATGACATAGCCCCGGGCTTCCTCGAGCTTTTTGGTTTGAGCCGGGATAATTTCCTCAATATATTCAAAAGTGCATTCCCCATCTTTATTTTTCACGTCATACAAAACGCCCTCCTGCCAGCTAATGGCTTTCTCCGATTTCCCCTTTTCAATGGTTTCAGTGGTGTAAGTGAGTAAGGATTTTTTCTTATTGGTCGCATCAACAGTTTTTCTCACTCCTTTGCGCAGTAACTGATTGGTGATTTTATCACATTGCTTTTCGTCCTCGGATTGGAGTGTGAAGGAATAGATGCGAGCTCTGTCATTCCACTGGTAATTCTCCATGTTTTTTTCATAAAACTCCCTCAAGCCTATTGAATCCTTTGGAGCTTTATCCCAAACTTCATTTTTGGTTATCTCAAATAACAGAATGCCCTCTTCGTACTCTTTCATCAGGTGTTTGAATTCGGGGTATTTCTGTTCCAGTTGGCTCTCCTCATATTCAATCGCCGCTTCATCTACAAAACTTTCGAAAAGATGATCAAGGGCTTCTTTCGCTTTCATTTTTCGGTCCAAGCGCATTCTCTCTCTCGTTTTCCGTTTCAAAAAGTTGAGAAAATCAGCATTCGTTTTTGTCACCTTTTCTCCAAAACTAAAGAGATCAACAGGAGCATCAACTTCCGGAATCTCCCATTTATAAGTCGTAAAATCAGACGATAAATTGGCTTTAAAAGTATCGAGCCAATTTGACTTTAAAGTGAATGGAGCCTCATCTTTGATTTCTTCGATGAGTGCATCTTGCGCAATATCTAGTCGATTAGTTTTTTTGAGATCAGATAAGATCTGAGCACGGGATTCTTCATAGCTCAAATCTTGTGGTCTGATTTTCTCTCCTCTTTTAAATATATGCCAACCAAGAGAGGAACTGATGGGTTCTGTGTACTCGCCTTCTTCTTCCAGAGCAAAGACGGCATCCTCTACTTTGTCCTCATAGGTGTTCGTTGAAATAAAGCCCAAATAGCCATCATTGTATTTGGTGTTGTCATCTTCTGAGTATTTTTGCGCTATGTTTTTAAAGCTCGCTCCGTTCTCGAGTTCATCATAGGCTTCCTGAATTTTTGTTTTCTTTCTTTCGCTTTCTCTTTCGAAGTTGTTATCACGAGGAGAGGGTCGACGAACAAAAACATGCGACAATGCCAAACGTCCCCGGGTCGGTCTTTGGTCGAGCACTTTAATGAGGTGTAATCCCATTTCCGAGGCAATCGGTCCGCCTATTTCACCGACTTGCAATTGATAAGCCGTATCTTCTACTTGTTCAAATCCCCTGGCAAAAGGAGCAGATAAATATCCAATATTGCCATTTTGCTCTTTACTGCCGGGATCATCGGAATATTTTTCTGCTAGATCTCCAAAATCAGCATCGGGGAGTCGCTTTATACTATCTAGTAGTTGTGCAGCTTTTTTTCTACCTTTTTCATCTTGATAGTCAATTAAAATATGGGCAATTTCCAACTCCGTTTTATTGCGTTCATACATTTGGCGCGCCACTTTCTCTTGTAATTGTTTATCGAGCAGGTAGTTCCTGGCGAGTTGCCTTCTGTAGGAGTTTAATTCTTCTCGAATATGAGCTAGCGTGTCCAATCCCTGATCTCTAGCGGCTTTTACCTTAAGCTTGAATTTGATATAAAGGTCCAGGTATTCCTCAAAGTCCTCTTTCGTGGGTTTCGCTGCTCCTCTGTTATTTTTTTCAAATACATATTGAAATTCATCAGCTGTAACGACGAGGCCATCAACCGAAAAGAGCACTTCCTCATTCTGGGCTGAAAGGAAGAGAAAGGGAGCAAAAAATGAGAGACAGAAGAAAAGAGCTGTGAAGCGTTTCATAGATTTGGGATTGTGATGTTAAACATCTAAGTCTGAACCGATATCCGAACGATAATATTTCCCTTCGAAGTGTATTTCTCGAGCACCTTTTTGACTGATCGCTTTCGCCCGGGATGGATCACTGTGTAATCCAACAGTCGCGAGGACTCTGCCCCCATTGGTAAGGAGTTGGTCATCCTGCCATTTTGTTCCCGCGTGATAAACGAAATACTCCGATGAATCCTTCGGAATAGATATTTCCTTTCCCTTTTCGTAGGTTTCCGGGTAACCACCACTGCATAAAACGGTGCAAATGGCGGATTCATTGGTGAATTCCAACTGGCGATACCCGAGATTTTGTCTTGCACAATCGCTTAATAAGTGTAGGAAGTCTCCCTGGATTCGCGGCAGGATGACTTGAGTTTCCGGATCGCCCAATCGGCAGTTGTATTCAATGACAAAAGGTTCTTCATCAACTAAGATGAGTCCAAAAAATAAAAAACCATTATACGGAATACCCTCTTGTTTTAAACCGTCAAAGGTGGGTTCGATAATTTGTTTTCGTACTTTTTCAAGAATATCGGGAGTAATGCCGGGCACAGGAGAAACCGCTCCCATGCCACCGGTGTTGAGTCCTACATCTCCCTCACCAACCCTTTTGTAGTCTTTTGCCACGGGAAGTAATACATAATCTGCGCCATCGCAGAGTGCAAATACTGAGAATTCCAGGCCCTCTAAAAAAGATTCAATGATTAAGGTTTGACCCGCGGGTCCAAATTTCCCACCGAGGATAGCTCGACATTCTTCCTGTGCCTCCGTTGCATCGCGGAGAATAACAACCCCCTTACCTGCAGCCAGGCCGTCCGCTTTGAGCACATATGGCCCGGTTTGTTCGCGAATGTAGCTAAGCGCCTCTTCTAATTCACTCCGATTGAAACTGCGGTATTCAGCTGTAGGAATTCGATGCTTCTTCATAAAGGCTTTGGCATATCGCTTACTTCCTTCGAGGCGAGCGGCAGCTTTTTTTGGACCAATAATTTGTAGTTCGTTCAAATCCTCTTCAGACTCCAGCTGATCTACCAATCCGTTGACTAATGGTCCCTCTGGACCAATGACCAACATTTCTATTTGCCGGAGCAGAATAAATTCTTTCAGGGCTGAGATATCTTCGAGATCCAGTTCCACATTCGTCCCTAAATTCCGAGTACCACCGTTACCGGGAGCGACGTAAAGTTTCTTGCAGTCGGGACTTTGGGCAAGCTTCCAGGCAATAGTAAACTCTCTTCCTCCGCTTCCGATGATTAAAATATTCATGCGATTATTTTTGTAGATGCATGCGCCAAAGATACAGACTCGGGAGCAGAATGGAAATGCTGACTTGAGATACTTTTTTTTATACTGATATTATTGTACTTTTGTATTAGTAAAATATTAAATATGTATGAATATTTCTCTGGACGGGTCGTTGATATTAAGCCGGACCACGTCGTCATCGACAACGGTGGTGTGGGGTATCGCTTACATATCAGCCTAAATACCTTTCAGTGGATAGGGTCAAAAAAAGAGGTGCAGCTCTGGTCTTATTTGCACGTAAAGGAAGATTTGATGGCCCTGTATGGTTTTGGCTCATTAGAGGAAAGAGCGACCTTTGAGTTGCTAATAACGGTCAGTGGAATCGGAACCACTACCGCCCAACTAATTCTTTCTTCCTTAAATCCCGGGGAGGTGAGGGCAGCGATTTTGAGTCAGAATACGTCTGTATTTAAAGCGGTGAAAGGAATTGGAGAAAAGACAGCGAAACGATTGATGATAGATTTAAATGACAAAATAGGCAATATTGAAGGTGCAGAGATGTTAGAGAGTAACTTGGATTCTTTTTCTTTCCAAAAGGAAGCGGAATCAGCTTTAACGGCTTTGGGCTTTCCATCGGGAAAGGTGAGAAAGGTGCTGAATGACTTAGATCGGGAACGAGATTTTGAGAGTGTGGAAGAGATGATTAAAGCCTGTTTAAAAAAACTTTCTTAATTGATGAAAAAGTACTTTATATTTGCCCATCCAATAATAGATCGCCTAAAAAAAGGCGATTTGCAACATACGTCAACAAACCCACTTCCTATCGAATAGACTTTTTACAAACAATCGAAGTTATCAGATTGAATAAAAGTATATGACGCTAAAGCACTCAGTGTTCTTCGCGGGAGTCCTCTATTTGATAGGAATTCACAGTACCACAGCATCGAATACACCCAAAAGTGTGTTACCCGTTGTTGATGGTTGGCTGCCTATGTTGATAGACACCTTGCCGCTTCGTGATCGCGAAGGGGATTTTCTCAATGATCCCAATAGAAACCCATTCGATTTATCAGATCCCTCCAATGTGGAGAAGAAGGTAGAGTACGATCCGGAATCGGGGCGATACATTATATCTGAGCGCATTGGAGACGAGTATTTTCGAGCACCGACCAGTATGACTTTCAGCGAGTACATGGAATGGAAGTCCGAGGAACAGGAACGAGACTATTTTGCCCGTTTAGCGGGAGTTTCTACCGGCAAAAAAGAAGGAAAGGGGCTTAAGGATCCCTTAGAGGAATACAGTCGCGGTGAGAATTTAGCTGACCGACTCTTTGGAGGGCGGGAAGTGAGTATTCAGCCTCAGGGAAATATTGACTTAATCTTTGGTGCGCGCTATCAGAATATTGAAAATCCAGCACTGCCTATACAACAGCAAAGACAGTTTTTGTTCGACTTCGATATGGATATTCGGCTGAATGTGACCGGACAAATTGGAGAAAAGTTGAGTCTGGCTACGAATTTCAATTCCAGAGCTCAGTTTGATTTTGAAAATCAATTGAAGTTGAAGTTTGATAGTGAACAATTCAGCGAGGACGACATCCTGAAGAATATTGAGGCTGGAAACGTATCTTTACCCTTGCGGTCGAATTTGATTCAGGGGAGTCAGAGTTTATTTGGCATCAAAACGGAATTGCAATTCGGGCATTTGCGGTTAACGGCTATTGCTTCTCAGCAAAGAGGTCGCCAAAAAGAAATTACAGTTCAGGGAGGAAGTCAGGTTCAGGAGTTTGAGGTGCGAGCAGATGACTACGATGAAAACAGGCACTTCTTTTTGACTCATTTTAATCGTGATAATTACGAGGAGGCATTGGAGAATCTTCCGCAGATCAACTCTCTGTTTAAAGTGAATCGGATTGAAGTTTGGCGGACGAATATCCAAAATGAAACAGAGCGGTTGAGGGACGTAGTTGCCGTCGCTGACCTGGGCGAACCCGAGCGATTTGTCGTCAGAGATGCCGATCCATTCCGTCTCGATTTTTTCGATCCCGAGCTGCTTGCCATTGATGGTAAGACAGTACTCCCTGACAACCGATCGAATCGATTATACGATCTGATCGTAAATGATCCGGCCGCCTTGAAGTCTCCGACTACAATACCTACATTATCCAATAAGTTAAATTTAGAAACTGGCCGTGATTTTGAATTGAAACGAGCGCAAAGAATTCGGGAAAACGAATATACGCTGAATGAGCAGTTGGGAATCATTACTTTAAATAGTCCTTTGCGCCAGGAAGAAGTGCTGGCTGTGGCTATTGAATATGACTACAATGGGAAGACATATCGAATCGGCCAATTCTCAACTGAGGCCGAAAGTGATAGCACCCGGGTTATCGTCACTAAAATGTTGAAAACGGCAACTCCCGATGTGCGCAATGCCCTTTGGGATCTCATGATGAAAAACGTCTATAGTGTGGGCGCCTATCAGGTAGATCCCTCAACGTTCAATTTGGATATATACTTCGATGATCCGGGTGAGGGATTCAAACGGTTTTTACCGGAACCGGGGAACTTGGGTCGCCCATTACTCCAATTGTTTAACCTGGATCAATTGAATGCGCAGGGGGATCCCCAGCCCGATGGGCGCTTTGATTTTGTTCCTGGGGTCACGATCAATACTCAGTTGGGTAAGGTGTTTTTTCCCGTATTGGAGCCCTTCGGTTCTTCTATGGAAGAATCTCTGGACGATCCTGCTACATTTAGAAAATACGAATATCAGGAACTCTACGACTCTACGAAGTTCATTGCTCAAGAATATCAGGAGAAAAACAGATTTCTGCTTCGGGGGAAATTTGAGTCCTCAGTAACATCTGAAATTTCACTCGGAGCTTTCAATATTCCGGAGGGATCCGTCCGGGTATCTGCCGGGGGAGCCGTTTTGCGAGAGGGGATAGATTATGAGGTAGAGTATTCTATCGGACGTTTGCGCATCATCAATGACTCCTATCTGGCTTCCGGTGTGCCCATCAGTATTAGTTTTGAAGACCAATCCTTAGTTAGCTTTCAAAATAGGAATATGATGGGCTTGCGAGCCGATTATGAATTGAATGATAACATCATCCTGGGAGGTACCTATATGCACTTGTGGGAGCGCCCGATTACTCAGAAAGTAAACATTGGCGATGATCCGATCAACAATCGCATTATCGGTCTGGATGCAAGTTATGACGCTGAAGCGCCCTGGCTGACCAAATGGGTAGATAAGATTCCGGGTTTGGAGACCAAAGCGCCATCTTCTATTTCTGCCTATATTGAAGGTGCTGCCCTGATTCCCGGGTTTTCAGGCGCAATTGATTTGGAAGATGATGAAGGAGGGTCCGTTTATATCGATGACTTTGAGGGGACTGCTGCTCGAATAGATATTTCTCAGCCCTTAGACCGATGGAATTTGGCGAGTATTCCTCAGAATGACCGACAAAACAATAATCCCTTATTTCCCGAATCGGAATTGAATGATGATAAATTGACCACGGTGAATCGAGCGCTGATCAATTGGTATCGGCTGGACAGAAATATCGGAGGGGCTCAGAACGATCCCTACACTCGAATCGTTGATCAAAACGAAATATTCCCCAATCGAACGATTCAGCCGGGATTGAATATTTTTCGCCCCATGGATATCACTTATTATCCACAGCGCAGGGGACCTTATAATTACGATGTCCCCAACGGGACAGAGTATTCAGCGGGTATTGATGAGGCCGGACGCCTGCGTGACCCCGAGAGTCGGTGGGGTGGTATTATGCGCGGACTTTCGGTCAACGATTTTCAAGCGAGTAACATTGAGTACATTGAATTTTGGATGTTGAATCCCTTTATGGTGACGCCCAGTCAGGAACGACCGGCACGTGGCGGCTATTTGTATATAGATCTGGGGAATATTTCGGAGGATATCTTAAAAGACGGGCGAGCTGCTTTTGAAAACGGACTTCCGCGGCCCGGGCAACAAGTCGCTTTAGATACCACTAATTTGGGCGTAGTGCCTCAAACGGTACCTTTTGTCAATGCATTTGACAATGATCCCGCGGTTCGCGAAGCTCAGGATGTGGGTTTGGACGGAATGGGTGACCAGGGAGAGCGCGAATTTTTAGCGGACTATTTAGCTGAAGTTCAGGCAGGAGTGAGAGCCGATGTCTACGATGAGATTTTAGCAGACCCGGCGAACGACAATTTTATTCACTTTTTAGATGATACGCTGGGCGATAATATTCCCACTCTGGATCGATACTTGAAATTTAATCATGTGGAGGGCAACTCCCCCAACAATACCGGCAACGAGCGATTCGCAACCTCCTTCACCTTTTTGCCGACAACAGAGGACATCAACCGCGACTTCACCTCAGATCGGATTGAAGGGTATTTCCAATATAAAATCCCCATTTTTAATGATGGGTCGAATCGCTTGCAATTGACGGAATATGTAACGGATAGTATTTCTACCCGAGGGGGCGGAGAAACCTGGTATCGATTTGTAGTTCCCATTCAGGAGTTTGAAAAGAAAGTGGGTGCGATTCAAGACTTTAGAAGCATTCGTTTTATGCGAATGTACCTCCATGGCTTTGATGAAAAGGTGACCATGCGATTTGCTACAATGGATTTGGTGCGCAACTCCTGGAGAAGATTTTTGCGGTCCAATTTATTATCGGAGCGCGGCCCAAGTATAGATCCCCCGGTAGACAACACTACTTTTAGCGTGAATCAGGTGGGGATAGAAGAAAACTCAGAGAAAATCCCGTACAATTATGTGATACCTCCGGGTATTCAGCGAGAGCAAAACTTTCAGGCCGCTTTTACCAATGCGTTTTTGAACGAATCTTCATTGGCGATGGAGGTCTGTGAGCTGAAAGATGGCGATGCTCGAGCGGTGATCAAAAATGATCAGCGGGATTTGCGATTGTACGAGCGACTAAAAATGTTTATCCACGCAGAGAGTGACCAAATGCTTTCCCGTGGCGATGCGACAATATTCATCCGCATCGGAAGTGACTACTCTCGAAATTACTATGAGTATGAAATGCCTGTGACAATGTCTCAAGAGATATCGACGACAGAACGCCGTGATCCCGAAGTCGTTTGGCCGGAAGAGAATGAGATTAACTTTGCATTGCAGCAATTGGTAGAACTCAAGAATGAGAGAAACGCCGGTAGTTTTCCAAACTCAGAATTATACTCCCAACCTTCCCCTGAGAATCCGGATCACAACATAAAAGTGCTGGGAAATCCCAATCTGGGCTTTGTCAAGGGATTTATGATTGGGATTCGAAATTCTGACGATGGGGGAGGCCCCATTTGTCTCGAGGTTTGGGCAAATGAATTGCGAGCTACCGGCTTGGATAATAAAGGAGGAATGGCTGCTTTGGCTCGGGTGGATGCACAACTCGCAGACTTTGGAAATGTTTCTTTCTCAGGCACCTGGACAGGCATTGGCTGGGGGTCTATCGATCAAAAACTGCAAGAACGAGCAAGGCATTCTACCTTGCAATACGATATTGCGACCAATCTACAGCTCGGTCAACTACTGGGTGAAAACTCTCCTTTGAAGTTGCCTTTTTATGCTCAATTGTCCAATACCATTCGCTCACCTCAATTCGATCCTTATGATCTGGATATAGAACTCGACGACAAATTACAGGCTTTTTCCAATCCTGACGATCGGGATTCCATTCGGCGGCAGGCTCAGGATCGAACCAAGATAACGAGTATCAACTTTACCAATGTGCGATACGATCGCGGTGGTGGCGGTCCCGGTGGTGGCGGCATTGGCGGAATGGGCGGCGGCGGATCCGGCGGATCCGGTGGTGGCAACATGGGCGGCATGGGCGGCATGGGCGGTGGCCGTGGTGGCTCCGGTGGCCCCCCTGGCGGGGGTGGGGGTAAAGGGAGACCTATGCCCTGGTCCATCGAAAACTTTAGCTTGAGTTATGCCTTTACAGAAACGGACCATACGGATCCATTAATTGAATTGGACAATACGCAAAATCACACGGCTTCTCTCAACTACCAGTTCGGCTATAAGCCACTGTATATAGAACCATTTAAGAAGTTGATTAAAAATGATAAGTATCTGAAATTTATTTCGGAGATCCACCTGAATCCACTGCCCAATAGTTTTGGATTTAGTACTGTGATTGATCGATATTTTAACCAACGGAGGTATCGCTTTTCCAATCCCAAGTTTAGTACGTGGTACGACCGTCGATTTAGTTGGGATCGAACCTATACTATGAGTTGGGATATCACTCGATCCTTGCGTTTCAATTTTAATGCGACTCATTTTGCCATGATTGACGAATTGGATCAGGATGGAGTAAACTTTAGGGGAGATACTGTAGGAGTAAAGGCCTCGGAATACCGATGGAACAACTTTAAGAATTTAGGACGACCGAAAAATTACGATCATAATATGGTCTTATCCTATAATGTTCCGCTTCGAAATTTCCCCTTTTTAGATTTCATTGATATTCGGGCACAGATTTCGGCAAATTACAATTGGGCTGCCGCGGCCATTAATGTAGATTCTTTGGGTAATGTGATTCAAAATGGTCAGCAAAGGCAAATCAATGCGACAGTTAATTTTGAGCGCCTTTACAATAAGTCGAAGTACTTCAAATCGCTCAACCAAATGGCCGGAGGTCGCGGTGGAAGAGGCGGTAGAGGTATGCAACGGCAAGGCCAACAAGGACCGCCGGGACGTCAAAAACAGGAAAATACCGGACCATCGACAATAGAGAAACTACTGGTGCGACCGCTGATGAGCGTCCGCCGATTCCAATTCAATTGGTCGGAAAATTACACGAGTTCAATCCCGGGATTTATGCCGGAAACTCAATTCTTAGGCCTGTCTGAGGGTTTTGATGCTCCGGGCTGGGAATACATTATGGGCTTTCAGCCTACTCAGGATTTTCTTTTTGACGCAGCCGAGAACAAGGGATGGTTTACGGCCAGTCGATATCTGAGTCAGGAGGTAGTGTCCGGGGTTACTGAAAATTGGAATGCGGAACTAAATATTGAACCCTGGAATGACTTTCGCATCGATATTACTATGGAACGCTCCTTTAATCAAACCTCTACGGCTTTATTCAAGAATGTGGATGCACCGATTTCTGATCCATATACGGATTTTATGTCGGCCAATTATGCCTACAGTCCTAGAAATGACTACGGCTCCTATACGGTTTCATACATGGCCCTAAATACTTTGTTTACCGATGGGAATCAGGATTTAATTACCTTGTTTAATCGCTTTGAAAATAATCGCCCCATTGTTTCCCGTCGACTCAACCCGGATGGTGACGATCACGATCGCGATCCCGATGTCTATAAAAATGGTTTTGGGCGCAAGCAGCAGGATGTCTTGATCCCGGCATTTATATCAGCCTACAGTGGAGAAGATCCCGATAATGTGAACCTGGACATCTTCAATACCACGCCCCGGCCAAATTGGACAGTCAATTGGAATGGACTGTCGAGGGTTTCCTTTCTACAGCCGATTTTCCGAAATATTCGCCTGTCTCATGCCTATAGTGGATCTATGACAGTGAATTCCTTTCAGCGAAATGCGGCATTTGATCCGGAGGCCGGTTTTGATGAGGAGGTGAATTTTGATGAACAGTCCAATTTATTTTCGGAATTTGTGATTCCCGAGGTGGTGATCGATGAGCGATTTAATCCGTTGATTGGAATAGATATTCAGACGCAGAACGACATTCAGATGAACTTCAAGATGAGTCGAGCGCGCAATCTGGCTTTGAGTTTTACGGATACCAAGTTGTTTGAGACAAATTCCTTTGAGTACACCTTTGGTTTAGGCTATACATTGGATAATGTGAGTATTGGCTTTTTGAATTTTGGAGGCTCATCGGACCGGGATCGCGGTAGACGAGGTCAGAGGGGGAATCAGGGTAGGAATACTCAGGGCCAAAGAGGCGGGGGAAATGATGTGGGAAATCGTCTGACGATCAATCTCAATTTTTCTTATCGTGACGATGTGACCTTTGCCTATGAAATTGACAATTCTTCAGAGCCCGTGCCGACGCGCGGTACAGAAGCGATTCAAATCAATCCCTCTGTGGATTACGATGTCAATAAAAACATTACCCTTCGATTGTTCTTGGATTACAATCGGACGATTCCAAAGACGAGTTTAGCTTTTCCGATTACCAATGCGAGGGGCGGAATCAATGTGCGCTTTAACTTGAATTAAGCGGTGGGGTAGCATCCGGAGATGAGCGGGTACGGTGGAACGAAATCAAATGCGTGAGGTGCCTGGAGGGCTGGGTGCCGCCTTCGGCGGTACGGAGCGTCCCGAGGCCGCCTCCCCGCAAGGTAGGAGGCGGCTCGAGGATAAAAGACGCGAACCCCGGAAGGGACCGACCCCCAACCATTCCTGAGCGAAGTCGAAGGATGGTTGGGGGGCACGCCCAAAAAATTGAAAAAGAGGAATAGGAAAGTGATATGAAGCAAGAATTATGAAACGCTGGGCGATCAACTGGATCATTGGGGTGATGTCTCTGGCATTAGTTGGGATTATTGCGATACAAGCTTATTGGCTGTGGTTTTCTATTCAGCTGAATGAACGAAAATTTGATCAAAATGTAGCGGAGGCATTGTTTTCTTTAAAGGAAGAGATAGAGGACGTGTTTAAGAATGAAGAAAGTGCTTATAGCGGTTCGGATCGGGTTCGGCAGCAGCGGAGTTCGGGTTTTTTGCGGACGGACTATTTTTTTGGACGGAATTTGCTCGATTCCAACTATGTGCCCGGACAGTATTTAGAGCAGCAGCGGCTCAAGGATATAGGGGACGTTTTTTCTCTATTGCAGTCCTATCCCATCGAAGATTTATTGGATCCGCAGCGATTGAATGACGGCTTAGAACAGAAATTGAGAAATCGCGGGGTAAGTGCTCGTTTTATCAGTGGAGTGTATTCTTACCACAAGTCTGGAATGGTGATTTACGATGGGCATTACGTATCGATTTCTGAGGGTGAGACAAAGGCCAGTGATCCGGAAATTGAATTGCCGGATCGGTATAAAATGAGTGATGCGCAGTACAAAATAGATCTTTTTTCATCTGCATTGGGTGCCTCGGGGCAGTTGCGACTGTATTTTCCCAATCGGACGCGCGTGCTGTGGCAGGATTCCTGGTTGATACTGGCGGCGTCACTTTTCTTTACCTTTCTGATTTTATTTGCTTTTTCCTATACGGTCTATGTGATTTTTAGGCAGAAGAAGGTGAGTGAAATGAAGAATGACTTCATCAATAATATGACTCACGAATTCAAAACGCCGATAGCTACGATATCTTTGGCGACGGATTCTCTGACGAGTGACCAGGTGATTGGGCATGCGGATAAGGTAAAGCGCTTTGCCCGGGTCATTACTCAAGAAAATCAAAGAATGCTGAATCAAGTGGAAAAGGTGCTGCAAATGGCTTTGATCGATAGCAGGGACTTTAGTTTGCAAATGACAGAAGTGAAACTTCATCCCTTAATCGATCAGGCCGTGGATTACATCCGGTTACAGCTTGAAAAAAGGGGAGGTACGATCGAGACGCGCTATCGGGCCGCTCAGGATAAAATCCGGGCTGACGAAACTCACATCAATAATATCATACACAATTTGCTCGATAATGCGAACAAATACTCTCCTGAATCGCCCTATATCCGCGTAGAAACGGACAATGTGAGTGATGGAATAGAGATTCGCGTGATCGATCAGGGGATGGGGATGACAGTTGAGGCGAAAAAGCAGATTTTCGATAAGTTCTACCGAGTGCATACCGGAAATCTGCACGATGTGAAGGGATTTGGACTGGGATTGAGTTATGTCAAAGCCATCGTCACCGCACATGGAGGGAATATCCGGGTGGAAAGTGAGCCCGGACGGGGGAGTACTTTTATCGTACACTTGCCTTATAATATGTAAGCTATGAAAGACAATACTATCAACGCATAAAACTTAAATATGGAAGAGACAAATGCAAAAGTGCTTCTTTGTGAAGACGATGAAAATTTTGGTGACGTACTGCGCTCTTATTTGGAGATGAATGACTTCGACGTTCAGTTAGAGGTAGACGGAGCCAAGGGTTGGAATGCCTTTCAGAACGGAAGCTTTGACGCGTGTATTCTGGATGTCATGATGCCAAAGAAGGATGGATTTACGCTGGCGAAAGAGATTCGAAAAAAGGATGCGGATATCCCAATTATTTTTCTGACCGCCAAGACGATGAAAGAGGATATTTTGGAGGGCTTTAAGTCCGGAGCCGATGATTATATCACTAAGCCGTTTAGCTCTGAAGAACTCTTGATGCGGATTCGCGCCATTTTGAAGCGAAGCTCTCGAAAGCGCGACAGTAAGCCGAACTCGAAGTACAGTTTTGGTGAATTTAGCTTCAATTACCCATTGCGTACATTGCAATTTAAAGATGAAGAGGAGCAGAAGTTGTCCCCTAAAGAAGCTCAATTGCTGCAATTGCTCGCACACAACAAAAACGAAGTAGTGGAACGCTCCTATGCTCTGGAAAAGATTTGGGGGGAGGACAGTTACTTTACGGCGCGATCCATGGACGTGTTTATCGCCAAGCTCCGAAAATATTTGAAGGTCGATGAAAATGTGGAGATCGTGAATATTCACGGAAATGGCTTCCAGTTGCTCACCAAAGGGGCGGACTCAATTGATTAACTCCTGAATCAATTCATCGATCCGACTAAGGGGGCGCACTTCTATCTGTTTCGTATTTACGCTGAGACTTTTTACGTTGTTTTTCGGTAAATACAATCGCGTAAAACCCATTCGATCCGCTTCCAGCACCCGCAACTCGGCGCGCGCTACCGGGCGCACTTCGCCGGACAGCCCGACCTCTCCCGCAAAGGTGTAATTAGCCGGTAAAGCTTCATCCTCAAATGAAGAAACCAAAGCTGCAATAACGGCCAAATCGATGGAGGGATCTGAAATTCTAAATCCACCGGCGATATTCAAGAAAACGTCTTTTTGATTGAAAAAGAAACCCGCTCTTTTCTCCAATACGGCCAACAGCATGTGCAATCGGTTCAGATCAAAGCCCGTCGTAGAGCGCTGTGGCGTACCATAGACTGCCGTGCTGACCAGCGATTGCACCTCTACCATCATGGGACGCACGCCCTCGATCGTCGCGGAAATGGCACTGCCCGACAAGTCCCGGGCTGTGGACTCCATCAGAATCATAGAGGGGTTTTCAACAGCGGACAGGCCATTGGGCCCCATTTCATAGATCCCCAATTCATCCGTTGATCCAAAGCGGTTTTTTATGCTTCTCAGCAATCGATAGGCATATTGTCGATCCCCTTCAAATTGCAACACACAATCGACCATATGCTCCAGGAGTTTGGGTCCCGCGATCACTCCTTCCTTCGTGATGTGCCCGATCAATGTCATGGGCAGCTGATGTTCTTTCGCATAGTCGGTCAGCATCGCCGTACATTCCCGAATTTGGGTGATGCTCCCCTGTCCACTTTCCACTTGCATACTTCGCAGGGTCTGAATGGAGTCGATAATGACCCAGTCCGGTTTGAGGTCATCCGCTACTTTCAGGATTTTCTCCGTTTCCGTCGCCGCCAATAAATAGCAGTGTTCTCCCAGTGGTTGCCCCAATCTGTCAGCTCGCATTTTGATCTGCTCCGGGCTTTCCTCTCCTGAGACGTAGAGCACTGTGTGATCCTGGCTCAGAGCCAGCTGTAGTAAGAGGGTAGATTTCCCAATGCCCGGCTGCCCTCCGATGAGCGTCACCCCGCCCGGCACTAATCCACCACCCAGCACGCGATTAAATTCGGCATCAGAAGTCGTCAGGCGCAATTGCTGCGCTGTCTGGATATCCGAAATCTTTTGCGGACCCGCCTTTACTTCAATTTTTTTGTCCCAGACCGGCGCTTTTTTATTGCCGGGAATCACCTCCTCCTGCAGCGTATTCCACTCTCCACACCCCCGGCACTGCCCTTGCCATTTGGGGTGATCCGTACCACAGGCCCGACAGATAAATACAACTTTCGCTTTTGCCATAGGCGGACAATATACAAAGGTTTGACCTTTTTTTTAATAGGGGCGATCCAGCAGTCCCGAGACTTTTTTTTGGATCTTCTGTTACCCGAGGGCTCGGGACTGCTGGCGCTATGTTTCGGGGCTCTCTATTCGTTCGGCTCCTCGGCCGCCTTCCGACGGCCTCGGATCTTCGGTGCCTCCAGAGAGAGGCACCTCACCCCTGCACAGCGCTATCGCAGGAGGAATTCACTTTCTTATTAAATGCCAATACTAAAACCAACATAGGGAAGGATATACCCATAATTTAAAGAAGATTGAGTGAATCCGAGTCCTAAATCTACACTTACCGACCGACCCATGATACGGACCCCTTGCATAGCGATAAATTCAGAACCGAAGTCATTAATGGCAAGATAATTGTTGCTGACGAGCCCCAGCTTGGGACTTACGCGAATTATTCCTGATAGGCTTAAGAATCCTAGAGTTTCACCAGACAAAAATACCGTACCACCACCAAAGGATAAGTTTTTATCTTTATCTCCCAGCGTTAATAAGCCATAAGGCGCTGTATAATATTGATATTCATCAAAAAGCTGACCGAAAACACCTCCGAATAATACGCCGCCGCCGTAGTGAAAGTTATCTGATGCTGAGAAGCTCACTTTTACATGTCCAAAAGGAGTAGGTGTCAAGGCAAAAAATGTGGATATGATCTCAAAACCACCTCCAATCGACACATTATCGGTTAGACCATAATGGTAGGAGTTTAATAAGATGCCTTGATTACTGTAATACCCATCTCCTTTTCGCATGGGGATCGCCGTAGGAGTTAAAAAGTATCTAGTGGAAAGGGGATGCTCATAATACCCGACCTTCGAGCCCTCTACTATTTTGATTTTATTTACTTGATTGGGGTCGTACAATATTTTCCCCGACTTGGTGTATACGGTATTGGGTTCTTTTTTATCTGTACGCCTATACCCTTCATATACTGTACCATCCTTCATGAGAATCCGAACGAATTCCTTTTCGTAGTCGGTCTCTATTGTAGCAATTTGTCCCTGATCGAGGAATAACTGTCCATTTTTACTTTGCAATACCACCTCTCGATCAGACTCCTTCAACAGGGTGCCTTTATGGGTGGTCCCATTTTTCATTTCTATCAATACACTTCTGAGGTCCGGGTTTGAATCAACTTCTTTTATATCCTCCAGAGATAAAGTGTAGGTCTGCCCCTCGTCCAGGAGCATGACCTCCTTCTCATTTCGATCCACCAGGATTCCGGAATAAACTGTCCCATTATCCATTGTTATTACAACTTGTGTGGAATCACCAGCTGAGGGGAGTTCGATTTGACTAAAACAAGCCGATGAAATAAATAAGAGTGACAGGAGAATGATTAGATTTTTCATAAATAGCTTTAAAGGGTGAAATAATGAAAGATAAAAATACAAAAAGCTAAAGACAAAAATACAAAAAGGCAATTTAAAGTGCGGGCACTTCTGTCCCCATTCACCCAAAGTTCATAAAAAATGGCGATTGCTGAATGAAATTCAGCAATCGCCACTTCAGTTATTCCACATCTTCGTTTTTCACATAATCCATGCCACAGACAGGACATGTTCCCGGCTCATCTGCCCCGCTGCCTTCACAGTGCATCGGACAGATATAGGCAGAGGTGTACTCAGGTCCCTGTTTTTCAGACTGTTGTTCGGTTTGACTTTCTGCATTCTCTTCAGATGCGTCGGATGCAGAACCTCCACAGCTCCATAGCCCTATAGAAAGGATTAAACCTAGAATGATTAATTTTGCGTTCATGTTTTGAAATTTTTGGTTGATTAATTAAATACTTCTTCTACAGATCCGCATTTCAGCATTTTGTCGCCAAAATAAGGATTTCTAATTTTTTCTTCCTGACTGATCCAATCAGCACCTTCATTGTCGAAAGCCATCGGACAGTGTTGTACATATAGACTGTCGCTACTTAATTTAAAGTGGCGATGCCAAAAAATTAGGCTATTGGATATTTCCCGAAAAGCGCCTCGCTGCTTTTCCATGGATTCTTCGTCCGCGATAGCCCGGCTTGCTTTTTCTAATTTTTCTTGTTTTTGCATCCAAAGGTCTCGGGATTCTTCACCTTTTACTGCAGGAGGCACCTTTTGCGCCGACCGGTAAAAATCCTCAGCAATTGCCCGGACTGCGATTGAATCCGACTCTACGAAGGCATCTTTCAGCTTCCAATAGTGGTGTTCCATCTCCTGATAAGCCTCTTGGTGTAAGGGGTTGACCTTTTTTCGATCGACAGCAGCCTTGTCCGATTCTCCCACCATCTGGTTCATCATACTCTTTTGGTTATTAAGTTGGGCCGCAGCATCGATCACAAAGGCTCCTTTGGTAACCACTCGCTCTCCAATTTCCAATCCGGAGGTGATGTAGGCATTTTCATTGCTGTATTTCGCTACATCTACTTCCCGATATTCATAACTGGGCACTGATGCTCCATCGACCTCGACATACACAATGGAGCGCGGTCCCGTCCAGAGTATCGCCGAGGACGGAATGATGAGCTTGTCAGAAGAACCGGAAGATTCAACTTGTACAAATCCACGAATCAACATTTCGGGTTTTAGCACACCCTGGCTGGACACTTTGGCACGAGCCACGGCAGTTCGCTTTTGTGCATCTAATTGTGGATCGATATAGTAAATTCTTCCTCTAAATTCTCTGCCGGGGGCGGCTTGCGCGGTGAATATCACAGTGGTTCCCTCCTGAATATGCGAGAGGTCGGATTCCTGTACTTGAAATTCAGCCCATAAATGATTTAAGTTGGAGATGCGGATCATCGAACTGCCTTTTCTTATCATATCGCCCTCTTCAACCTCCAGGCTCGTCACGGTAGCTGTGGTAGAAGCGTGAATCGTCAAAATATCCCGCGGCCTTCCTTCCGCTATAATCTGATTCATTTGAGTAGAATCCAGCTTCCAATTTTCTAGCTTTCTGCGAGCTGCTCGATAAAGATCCGGAGCTGATTCTCGCTGGCGGGCTGCAGCTATCAATTCCTCCTGATGGATCCTTAATTCAGGAGCATAAATATCTGCTACTTTTTGCCCCTTTTGTATTTTTTCTCCTTCGGATTTAACGTATAGGCGGACGATCTCCCCGGGGAAATAGGAAATCAGAGATGAGGAGTAATCTTTGTCGATTTTTATATGTCCAGAAAGGGAGAGTACATCACCCGATTGATTTCCAGAGCCTTTCACCTCTGCCGTTTCCAGTTGAGACAATCTTACCGCATCTTTAGTCAGGCTCAACTGAAGGGGGGCTTCAGATTGTGAAGAGGATTTGGGAATCAACTCCATTTCGCAGATCGGGCACAAGCCCGGCTCATCCCGCTCCACTTGCGGGTGCATTGAGCAGGTGTAGATGGTTTCGGACTCTTCCTCGTTCGAACTGGATGACGAACTCTGAGCATCTTCCCCTTGAGGTGAAAAAACGTACATCACGGCTCCGCCCAAAGACAGAGCCAGGAGAGCAATAATTATTTCTCGCGTATTCATGATTATTGATTGTTGTATTTTTGAATAAGGAATAGCTCGCGCTGAGCGGCTTGAGCGGCCTCCAATTGTTTCCATTGATAGTTGATAATAGCCTCTTCCAATTCCCAGTAATCGAAAAATGTGGCCGTAGAAGAGCTGATTTCCCGGGCCACCATATCGGCAATGGATCGGGTTTTTTCTATTTGTGATTGTAGAAAATGATATTGAGACAGCGCTTTCTTCATTCGCTCCCTGGCTCGAGATATTTCAGATGTTATTCGCTGACGTTCATTTTCTTTTTTCCACTCTGCAGCAACAGCCCGACTTTGCAATAATTCTTTTTTCTTCGAATAGCTTGAAGTCAGGAAAGGAAGGCTTATTCCGACCATTGGAATGAGGGCATCTCTCCCATTATCCGGCATCTCTACATCCGGCCGTCGGGCATTCCAGATATAATCTATTCCAACGGCTATCCTGGGATAGTTGGCCCATTGTTCCACTTTTTGTTGGGCTTCCAGACCTTGTATCTCCTCTTCGTACCATAGAACATTTGGATGTTGGGCCACAGAGTTCTGAACGGGAATGCTTTCCATGGATGCAATCTCAGGGAAAGAAGTGGTCAGCTCTATAGACTGAAGGGAGTCAGCCCCAATCCAGTACGATATCGCAGCAAAGATGGCTTTTCGATCGTTTTCGATTTGACGCAGTTGCTCCCGGTACTGTTCTTCCGAACGTTCGATCACTAAGACGCTGGAGTATTTCCCGCTGCCGCTTTCCATTTGCCGGATGCGCTCTTGTCGCTGTTCCGACAAGATGTCCAGTGCCCGGCGCAATACTTCCTCCTTTTGCTGCAAAATGTACAAGGCGTGGTATTCAGATTGAATCTGAAAGCGCATGTCCAGACGCGTACTTGCTTTTCGACTCAAAACTTGCTGTTGATCGTGTTGATGTACCGACTGTTTGGCTTTCTGATCCCCCCGATAGGGTAATTTTTGCTGAACGCCCACTTTAAAGACCTGAGGACCCACGCGGGTTTCCACGGGAAAAACTCCGATCCCCATGCTGACTTCTGGAGCCGCCCAGCTAGTTTCTAGTCGCTCAGCTGCTTCCAGAGCTTCATAATCGTAGTCCAAAGCGCGAAGTTGCGGCTGGGCTTCGTAGGCTTGCTGAATCAATTCGTCCAGTGGCTGTGCATAAATCAGCGGTATTGAAATTAGACCGATGAATGTGAGGATGATGCATTTCATTTGAGTTTCATTTTATAAGATTTCCAAATGTAAAAGAACAGAGGCACGGTGAACATGGTAATGATTTGTATCATCATACCTCCAAAAGTGGGAATGGCCATTGGAATCATCACGTCTGCACCTTTCCCGGTTGAACTCAGTACGGGCAGCAGAGCCAGCAGGGTAGTGGCCGTTGTCATCATGGCCGGGCGCACCCGCCGCAGCCCCCCCTGAATGACCGCTTCTTTGAGCTCGGCGCGCGTCTCAGGTTCTTTTTTGGCAAAACTATCTCTTAAAAAAGTCGCCATCAGGACCCCGTCGTCTGTGGCGATGCCAAATAGGGCCAGAAAGCCTACCCATACGGCCACGCTCAAATAGACGGTTTTGATGTTGAAGACTTCCCGAAGGGAGGCTCCAAACAGAGAGAAGTTCATGAACCAGTCCGTATTGTATAAACCGATCAACAAAAATCCACCGGCAAAAGCAACGGCGACTCCGGAAAATACCATGAATGAAATGGCCGTGGAGCGAAATTGCAAGTACAAAATGATGAAAATCAGACCTAAGGCCAGGGGCAGCGCAATGGAAAGTCTTTGGTTTGATCTGATTTGCTGTTGATAATTACCGGCAAATTCTAATTGAGTGCCGAACGGAAGATCCAGCTTGTCATTTGCTCTCATGTCCTCTATTGTGGTCTTTGCCCGTCCAACGACCTCTAATTCCGAGTATCCTTTTTCCCGGTCAAATAATATATAACCTACCAGAAAGCCATTTTCACTTTTAATAGATTGTGGACCTCGTTCGTATTCTATTGACGCTAACTCCTTCAGGGGAAGATGTGCTCCATTTGGGGTAGTGACCAATAACTCCTTGATTTCTTCGGGGTGCGAACGCCATTCTTTGGGATAGCGCAGACGAATGTCATATCGTTCCCTGCCCTCTACGGTCGTTCCCACCACAGCTCCTCCTACGGCTGTTTGGATATATTCCTGCACATCATCTATACTCAATCCATGCAGTGCTATTGCGGCCCGGTCAATATTGATATTGAGATAGGGCTTACCTTCCACCCGTTCCGCAAAAACGGCCGATGCTTTTACGCCTTCAACTTCCTTGAGTACTTTTTCAATTTGTTGTCCGGCTTTTTCAATACTCCGTAAATCCGCCCCGCGCACTTTTATACCCATGGGAGCTCGCATACCCGTTTGTAGCATGACCAAACGCGTTTCAATGGGCTGCAATTTTGGCGCTGAAGTAACTCCCGGCAGTTGAGTGACCTGACTGATCTCCTGCCAAATGTCATCAGGGGTTTGTATGTGGTCTCGCCAATGCCGATAATATTGCCCTTTTCTATCGGGAATCAGCTCGTCGGACTCATCCCGTAAAAACTCTCCGTCTTCATCTGTCGCAAATCGAATGCGTCGCCCCTTCTCATCGAGTTTATATTCGGGGTGATACAAGATGACATTTTCAAACATGGAGATCGGGGCTGGATCCAATGGACTTTCTACCCTCCCCAGCTTGCCTACTACTGTTCGCACTTCGGGTATTGCTGTAACTGCCATGTCCAACAGCCGCAAATTTCTCAGGTTTTCCTCCATGCCCGAATGGGGCATAGATGTAGGCATGAGCAAAAATGCGCCCTCGTCTAAGTCTGGCAGGAACTGGGATTGGCTGTTCTGGTAAACGGAGAATCCGCCCCATAAAATCCCGGCGATAAGGATAAAAAAGAGCCATTGCGTACGAAGAAAAAACCGCAGCATGTTCTCGTAGTATCTGATGATGCCGGAAAAAAACAGGTAAAACAGGAAAATGGTCCCCGTGACAAAAAGGAAGTTCCACAAAAATATTTGTTGTACCCCTAAAGGCATCCAAATAGAAGTAAGTATATAACTCACCCAGAGAGCATACACCAGTAAAATACCCCTGTCCAACTTCTCCCTGGACGATTCCTTGAGTCGCTTTTTTACTATTGAGGCTCCTATGCCAACAGCACCAAGAGCTATCGCAAGGGCCGGCCACAAATGAAAGCCTTCCACCCAGCCATATACTCCAATTCCAATCAGAATAACATGAGCCGTGTGTTTTAGCCACCACTCACTTTTTCCTTTCTTATATACTATTTGCGCCAGTGGGGGAATCACGAAAAGTGTGAGAACGATGGCTGCTATGAGAGCAAAGGTTTTGGTATACGCCAGAGGGGTAAACATTTTTCCCTCTGCTCCGATCATAGTGAATACAGGCAAAAAGCTGATGATGGTAGTTGCCACGGCGGTGAGTACAGCACTTCCCACCTCCTCAGTCGCATCTAGGACACTTTGTCGAAGAGGAACCTTTTCTCCGGCTTCTTCTAGTTTGTTGAAGATGCTTTCTACAAGTACAATACTCATATCCACCATAGTTCCTATGGCTATGGCAATCCCAGTGAGCGCAACGATATTGGCTTCAATTCCCATGGCTCGCATGGCGATAAAGCAAAAGAGAACAGCTACGGGTAATATCCCCGCTACCAATACTGAAGCTTTTATGCTCAATAATAGGAGGAGAACCACGATTACGGTAATGATGATTTGAAGCAATAAGGCATTTTCTAGTGTGCCTATGGTCTCTTTTATCAGATCTGTACGGTCGTAAAACGGAACAATCGTCAATTGACTTTTGGTGCCGTCTTCCAGTGTTTTTGAGGGAAGCGACGGGCCTATTTCTTTAACTTTTTCTTTTACCCCTGTGATAACCGCCATAGGGTTCGATCCATAAGCGGAAACCACGACGCCACCGGCTACCTCAGCGCCGGACTTATCTAAAGCTCCTCGCCGACTCGCAGGGCCGATAGATACCCGGGCCACGTCACCTACAGTAATCGGACTTTGGTCTTTTGATCGAATCACTGCCTGTTCCAGATCCTCTATATGCTCTACATATCCCAAACCCCTGATAAAATACTCGGCTTGATTGATTTCCAGGGTTTGAGCCCCTATATCTCTATTGCTTTCGGCGACGGCTTTTCTGACCTCTAAAAGTGAGATGTCATATTGTCTAAGCTTTTCTGGATCGGCCTCTACCCAGTATTCCTTGACAAAACCTCCTATTGATGATACTTCAGAGACGCCATCGACAGCAGCCAAAGCGTATTTGACCTGAAAGTCCTGAACGGAGCGAATTTCATCCAGGCCCCAGCCGCCGGTGACGTTTCCATCCGGGTCTCTACCTTCCAGAGTATACCAATAAATCTGCCCCAGAGCAGTGGCATCAGGGCCCAAAGTGGGCTGTACGCCCTCGGGCAATAGGTCCTGGGGAAGTGAACTGAGCTTTTCTAGTAGTCGAGAGCGACTCCAGTAAAATTCAATGCCCTCTTCAAAAATGACGTATATGCTGGAAAAGCCAAACATTGAATTTGACCTCACATCCTTAACGCCGGAGACTCCCAATAAAGCGGTGGTCAGGGGATAAGTGATTTGGTCTTCAATGTCTTGAGGCGAGCGACCGCCCCACTCGGTAAATATGATTTGTTGATTTTCGCCAATGTTCGGAATGGCGTCAACGGCAATCGGATCCTTGGGGAAAATTCCGGAGCCCAACTCAAATGGTGAATGGATGAGTCCCCAAATCGTAAACCCGATGAGAAGTAATCCAACGATGAGTTTATTGTCCAGACAAAACCGGACGGCTGATGATAACATATGTTCAACTCTAGAGTCAAAAAATAGATGGAAAAAAAAGGACGCAAATATCGCAAGGCAATTCTTGCACTACAGACGTCGATTGACTCTAGGTTCTAGCAGAGAAAGATGGAAAACATGATATGTTGAGATGTAAAATACCGCGGGGGCGGCCTGTATTTTTGAGGCAACTTAGATTGGATTCGACTGAGGTGAAATTCCTTTTGGTTTAAAAGAGCCGGAATGGCGACGATGTCGAGATCTAATGAAAAACTGCTGACTTCGGGTACGTATTCCCAGTCGGCTTGCTCGAGTGATACCTCATCATCGCAGCAGTCTTTATCGCAGTCGGGATTCGCGTGCATCTTGCACACTTTGCCAGTGGCGGGACAGATTTTGTCACTGGAATGACAGGACTCTGCCGTTTGCCAAAACGCAATATTCTTTAACTCATCCTGGCAAAAATGCTGATGAACGCTCACGCCAATGGTACTGATGTAAATCAGGGCAGCTAATCCAAAATGAATAATCTGAGCCATAGTTAATTAATATAACGAATCAAAGGTAAGAATATTTCCTCATACCTTTCTCGTATTATAATGCTGTGTACTAGCAATACAGGATTCTCGTCCGAAAACCGAAGCGTATAGAGACTCTATCTAAAAAGGTAAGTATCCAAGAATTTAACCCTCCAAAAGCTTTATTCTATGCTTTTTCCGTTTGGAATTCCGTTTTTAGTTGATTGACAATGACATCCGGTATAAGAATGTTGGAAGAAGCACCATTTTCAGTGAGGATCTTTAATGTACTGTAGTCTAGTAAGATGCCAACAATAGATTTTTTTGCCTTCAAGCCGCGAATCTGGCTTATTTCTAAGCTAATATTTCCAAACATTTGCGGAATTGTGATGATATCGCCAGACCTTTGGACACCATTTCTGAATTGGTAAATAGCGACGCCCCAGATCGCGATGAGTATTGTCGCAGGAACAAAGAGTACTGCTATTGATGCCCATAACAGTACACCGTCAAATTGCGCTAGAAAA
>JAWLFI010000107.1:0-9293 GCA_041685645.1 Saprospiraceae bacterium
ACTAAAAAACATTCACCCCCAAGTCGCAGAGTTGAAGTATCCCCCCTACCCTTTTATTTCTCAGAAGATTCGTATATTTCGTGCGGAAGAAGGAATGGCCCCCGGCTATTGTATATAATGTAGACCCCGAATAAAACATTGATATGAAAAAAACCATCTTGATTTTAATGATGACTATAGCAAGCTTGAACTTGTGTAGTTCTCAAAATATAGAAACGGAAAAGGTCTTCGGTGGCTACAAGTTTACCCAAAGTGGAGATAAAATGACGATGGGGGATTTGGTTAAAACCATGGAGCCAAATGAACAGGCATATGATTTAATGAAAAAGGCGCGATCGAATAATATCCTCGCCTCCGTTATTGGATTTGCCGGTGGCGGATTGATTGGCTGGCCGATTGGAGCCGCTTTAGGCGGTGGCGATCCGAATTGGGCATTAGCAGGAATTGGAGCTGGGCTCGTTGTCGTTTCTATCCCCATCTCTTCAAGTGCAAATAAAAAGGCAAAACAAGCGGTAGACCTATATAACGAATCCTTGAATTCAACATCAATGAATGGATTGAGACCCGAGTTTGAATTTGTTGCGAATGGAAACGGAATAGGGATTTCAATGGCTTTTTGAGCCCTTGATAACCATTCCGATACCTTATGATACTCCATCGGGACCTTTACCGGGAAGCCTATAAGTAGTGCAGGCTATTAGGTCTCTTCTTTTTTAATCAGTAGAATACCAATACAGTGCCACTCGGTATTGCAAAAAGCGCAACTAGGTACCGCTAAAGCGCCACTCGGTCTACGCTTTCTCACGCTCTGATGTGAGAAACAGTGTTCCATACACAATTAGAATAGCACCCAATTTTTCCGGATAGAGGCAAGAAAAACGCTCAGATTACAAATAAAACCCAACCCCCGCGTGAAGGATAGGAGTGGCCGCGAGCACAGCGAGCGGGTCCCGAGGATCGCTGACAGCGATCTCGAGGACGGAACCCACGGATAGCCTGACCCGAATCCGCCGGCAGGCGGAGAGGGGCACGCCCAAAAAACGAAAAAAATACATAACAAACAGGGGTAAATGATTATATTCCGACCACAATGAGTAATAGTTGGGGAAAATTATGGCGAATAACGACCTATGGGGAGTCTCATGGGCCGGCCATCGGTGTCATTATAGATGGATGTCCAGCCGGGCTAACAATAGATACAGATCAGGTACAAGCGGCACTAGACAAAAGGAAGCCGGGACAGTCAGCGCTGAGTACTGAGCGAAAAGAAAATGACCGGGTGGTCATTGAATCGGGGATTTTTGAGGGAGTGACAACGGGGACTCCCATCCATTTGAAAATAAAGAACAAGGATGCCCGAAGCAAGGATTACGAAGCGATTCGACAGGTATATCGGCCCTCTCATGCTGACTATAGTTATGAGGCGAAATATGGGCATCGAGATTATCGCGGTGGAGGGCGCGCATCGGCTAGAGAGACGGCTTGTCGAGTGGCTGCGGGCGCGATTGCTCAGCAATTTTTATCGCATTGGGACATTGAGGTATATGCTTTTGTCAATCAAATTGGAAGTATAAAGGTAGAGAAGGATCGTCCGGGCGAAGTGAATTACGAAGAGATAGAACGGCAGCTGACACGCTGTCCGGATCCAGTGGCATCAGAATCTATGGAGGCCGCCATCCACAGTGCCCGTAAAGATAAAGATTCGCTGGGCGGACAAATTTGCGGGCATATTTTGAATGTTCCGCCGGGACTAGGAGAGCCCATCTACGATAAATTGCACGCGAGGTTGGGTGCGGCTATGCTGAGTATCAATGCAGTGAAGGGATTTTCCTATGGGTCGGGATTTGCGGCGAGTGGAATGCGAGGAAGCGAGCACAATGATGCTTTTGTAGTGAATAAGGGCAAGTTGGGAACTACTAGTAACCACTCCGGAGGCATACAAGGTGGCATTTCCAATGGGATGCCGATATATTTCCATACTGCTTTTAAGCCCGTGGCGAGTATAGGGCAAAAGCAAGCGTCAGTAAACGATCAGGGAGAGGCCATCGATCTGGCTATTGAAGGTCGGCATGACCCTTGTGTGGTACCCAGAGCGGTACCGATTGTAGAAGCGATGGCCGCATTAACTATGGCTGATTTCATATTATTACAACAAAGACAAAATGTCCTATGAGAAAATATTTGTACCATTTATTAGCCGTTTTTTGCCTCATTTCAGCTTGTAAGTCGGGGGCTTCCTGGCCCGAACCCGAACTTGACGATCATCATGAAATTATAGGTTTCTACAATGTGGAGAATTTATTTGACACCATTGCAGACAGTCAGATCAACGATAGTGAATTTCTGCCGGGGAGTCGGCTGGACTGGAATTCTGAAAAATATCTGAAGAAATTGGACCAACTGGCTACGGTAATTGAAAAAATGGGGCATCCGGTAGTGATGGGATTATCAGAAATTGAGAATCGCCAGGTGCTGGAGGATTTAGTAGCACAACCCGCATTGAAAGAAGCAGAGTACGAAATTGCTCACATCAATAGTTCAGATCCACGAGGCATTGATTGTGCTCTATTGTATCAAAAAGGGCACTTTTTAGTAGACAGCCAGTATCTAGTGCGAGCGTATAACAAAGGAGGAAGTAATCCCGGGCGACAGCAACTCATTGTGGAAGGAAGATGGCAGAATGGCAAAGCCACTACCTTTGCCGTCAATCACTGGCCCAGTAGAAGAGGTGGAGTCGATCAATCCGAGCACAAGCGAATATCAGCGGCTCGCAATTTATTCATCACTCTTTTTGAGCGGCACGACTTAGATGAGGATTACATCATTATTATGGGAGATTTTAATGATGAGCCATCGAATACAAGTGTACTCAAGACATTGAATGCAGGTCCGGAACCCGCCAAAGACTACCAGTTTGTGAATCTAAGTTTTCCGGAGTTTACAGCGGGGAAAGGGAGTTATAATTATCGTGGCAACTGGAATATGCTGGACCAAATCATCGTCAGTAAACCCTTTACCCATTGTGGTGATGGTTTCTGTATGCAGGATGCGAAAGTGTATCGCGCTCCCGATTTACTCTTTCGCCACCCCAAGTTCGGCCTTAGCCCAAACCGCACAGCAGGCGGGCCCAATTATTACGGTGGATACAGCGACCACCTTCCGGTGTATGCACCGATTCAATTTCAGACCGCATCTAATACCGAGATGTAATTCAAAAGACCTTATTGAGTTGCATCCCCTTCTTCTTCGTCTGAGGGCATCATTCTTAAGCGTTGAGCGGTTTTTTCCAATCCCTCATAAAAGCTATCAAAGGAATGGAACTCCTTTTGGTATCGAATACCGACACCGGAGCGAAACCGGCGGCCTTCCAGGACCTGGTCACTCAGGGAGTACACGCGCAACATGAGTTGCCGATCTTCCGTCAATGCATACTGCAAAGCAAAATTACCCGTAAAAAAGGTGCCGGATTCGGATGCACCAAGGGTATTCGTATTGCCCACGTAGTAATTTGTCCCCACATCCAACTCTACCCGGTCAAATAGCCTCGCAGTAGTACTCACTCGAAATTCGCCCGTATTAATGCCAAGCCCTTCTCCGCGTAGCAGATCGTCAGTACCAATGTTGTAGTTCAGGTCCAGGTCAATATCATCGATAAATTCAACGCCTTCCACTGCCGAGCGCAAAATATCGGACAACACATTAGAAAATTGGCTGGATACAAATTCGCTGAGTGTGTTTACTCCGGCAGCAACTCCGAGCGCTTGCCCTCCAGAAGCTCCTGAGGGGACGAAAGTATTGAGCACAATTAAAGCTCCGGCTTGCTTGTACATTTCATTGGGGTCTGACTCCAATAGCGACAATTTATTTTCCACTATAGATTTAGTGGCTCCGGTCAAATTTGGAAATTCTATGGTAAATGCAAGCTGAGGTGCGTACAACATCCCGGTCAAACGTACATTTAGTATCACATCCGTGTTATTTTGAAATTCACGAATCTGATCGGGCTCAGTAACCATTTCCTGTACCAGGAAGTATGGAGAGGTGAATACACTGTACTGAGCTTTGATGTCAATCTCCGCATCGAGAGGCTCACCAGTCCATCGGATAGTACTACCCGGCGCAACTGTAAAAGGCTTTTGAATAACCACCTGAGAAGTAAATAGGTACTGTCCCCGGGTGATTTCATAATCGCCAAACATGCTAATGTCACCAGCGGGGTTTAGATTAAATTGGATATTTCCACGACCTCGGCCGCGAATGATGTCCCCTGTTTCCTTGTCGATGATAATTTCAACTTCCGCCTGATCATTCGCCGTTAAATTCAAGGAAAAATCGATTCCTGTGGGCGCATCCAGACTCGATTTTTCAGCCTCTGTGGTATCGCTAAAATCTTCAAAGCGAAGATAACCTGCCGTGATATCCTCCTCGATATAATCAGTGCGCAAGAAAAACCTCGTGTCCCCTTTATTCTCCGCAACAATATCAATAGTTGGTAATGATAAAGGACCGGACATATCGACATCGGCGGATCCCATGCAGTGCCCATAATACATGATACCATCGTCTTCAGTAGTATTGAGCAATAAAAACTTGTCAGTCTGTATCTGAAGGTCTAAGCCCAAATTGGAAAAAAACTCATGTGTCAATCCCCCTTGCAATGTGGCTGAATTTCCATAAATATCAGTAATGCGAGCGTCGCCGGCATTGATAAAGTTTTTCTCGCTCTTTACTAATTGGTTTTCAATAAAGATTCGAATACCCAAAAAGTCTATCGTCACCGCTCCATTCTGAACCAGGCCCTCTCCTATTAAAGTCGGTTCATTCACTGCACCGGAGAGATCAAATTTTCCCGTGAGATGTCCTTCAACACCGGAGATTCCCTCCTCTACAAAGTAAGTCAGAATATGCAGTGGAATGCGATCCATTTGGACATTGACAGCATAGAAGTCATCCGTAGCTCCAGTAGCAGAGGCAAAAAGGAAGCCTTTAAATTTCATGGAATGATCGGAGTGAGTGATGCCCCCTTCCAATTGCAAAGGAGAGTCCTCCAAATCAGAGCTGGCACTAACATTCAATGTTCCATAATCATCGCCATTGATGACCAAATCATCAATATCCACCTGAGCTTGCAGTGCGCTAACGGCATAGATATTAGATTTGAATATTGATGCGGAAAGATTTCCTTCGTAATGCAAATCCTCCGACAATAAAATATCATTGAGGAGTGAAAGCTCGACATTTTCAATATTGAGAGACAGTCCCTGATCGCGGATCGAAGTCAAACTAATTTTCCGATTCTCGAAACTCATATCAAAGTCTTCAACCCGAATGAATTCCCGATTAATTTGGACGAGATTATTTGGATTAATTGACCAGTTATCATAAAAGAGTTCAAGGTCTCTATTGAGCAGCTGTGATGCGAAATTCCCATCCAGAATAAAACTCTTCCCACCTAAATTCAATCGATCCTCTTCGCGAGCGGAGTCCAATAGATTTAAGGACCAGTTTACGGAATCCTTATCAAAATCAAACTGTCCGGTAAACGCTTCTAAGGCATATTGATCCATAATACTCGCACTATCGACATAGGTGACCAAATTACTAATTCCCTTTCGGGTGTCTAAAAAGACGTAAGCGTCATATAAGTCTTGATTTCCCTTGCGGAAATGCGGGGAATATGCTTCCAGTTGAATGCTGTCCGTCGCATCATCCCAATACAAATGGGCATTGGAGTTGTATAAACTGTCCAGATCAATATCCAGCAAATCGAGCCAACGCTCAGTGTCGTGAATGGTGACACTCAGATCAAATTTTTGTGGGCTCACCAGACTGGAATCGTATTCCACTCCCAGGAAATCGGCATATTCCGGGTGATGATGACTGAATTTATTGAGAAAAGAAGGTAGAAGGTGAGTGGGTTTGTATTCGCCGACCAGAGAAAAATCAATTTGAGAGGAATGCAGTTGAATCTCCCGACGGCCATCTTTAATGCGTTGAGAATAGGCCGTTAAGGTATCCAACTGGTGCCGAACCGTATCGTCCTGTATGACTTGAAAGTCCTGTAAGGCTAAGCGCCCGGCCAATTGGTTGATATTGTAGTTTGTGATGCGTAATTGAACCCCTCCGGACAACTGCAAATTATCCTCAGTAAATTGCAACTCTTTGAGATGCATTTGGACGATATCCGCATCAATATCAATCTGTGGCAACTCCTCTTCAAGATCCACTTTCCCGCGAAAAGAGAGATTCATGAATTCATCGGCAATATCAAACTTCCCATTAAACAATGCCTTATTAAAGGTACCATTCATGTTGAAATTATTGAAAGTGTACCCTTTGTAGGAAAAGCCTTCCACCGTGGCCTGAACTCTGGCTGACAAAGCATCTAATACCAGTCCCTGACCATCACTCACATTGGCGTGCAAATTCACTCTACCAAAATCAGGATCATTATTCCAGGCCCCAAGATCAAAATCAATAAGATTGAGTGAGCCGGAATACTTCGCCTCGTCCTCTCCTCCGCGCACATCCATTTTCATCGCCATCCGGGCTTGCCCAATTTCAGAGGTGAGACGACCATTAGTAGTAAAATTTTTAAATCCGCCTTCAAAAATGCCCTTAAATTGCAATTGACCTAAATTATAGAAATTGTCCGGAGGAGAAAATCCGGGAACGATGCGCTTCAAATCACTTACGGAAGAATTGGACTGTTGCACTTCAAATCTGACATAAGCGTCATCGCCCTGCGTCAAATTTCTGGATTTGAAATTACCCAACAATGAAGTGCCCTGTCCCAACTCTAGGAAAACCGAGGATCCTTGAAGCTTATTGACTGGGCCGGAAATATCTCCTCGCAATCGAACCAGTTGCTGCTTACTCTCCCTGAAAAATCGAACATCTGCCAAATTGGGAGCAAATTGGATGATATCGGCCACCACGACATCAGCTCTGCGACTTTCAAAGGCAATATCTACATCATCTACGAAATTATTAAAAGCGGGAAAACTATCGTATTGCAACTGAATATCAGCATTGACATCGCTGCCCGTCGTCTTCAACTGAACCCCTTCGACATCAATCCTTTGGGTATCCACATGAACGTAATTTGCTCTCATATCTTCAATCGCAAAGCCGGAAGAAGACTGCCCACTCAAATGATTGAGACATCCATCAAAGTTCCAATTGTGCAAAGTGAAATCTGAAACATCGAGAAATATTTCACCAAAATCGAGCCGGTTCCAATCGAGGACTTCGCGACTGGCCGTTCGGCCCGGGCTATTATTGTAATTATTGAGAATAAAAGCACCTTCCACAATATCTACCTGACCTATTTGAAGAAGCATGGGCGGGGCACGTAGATCATCTTCCGGCACTTCATTCACCAATGGAGCGTCATTCATATCAATGTATGTGCCCGGAAATTTATGTAGTTCAATTTCGGGATGCTCTAGAATCACATCCTTGATCATAATTTCATTTTTCGGCCAATCTATTCTTGAGGGTATGATCAAACCCTCCCGCACTTTAAAACGCTGATGCGATCCGTGCACTGAATCGGTCATTACATATTGAACATCCCGAAGGGATATCATTTTCAAATCGATATCTAAGGTGGGACGGGATCGATCTGCATCCAATGAATCAGCTGAAGAAGAAGACTTTGAAAAAGCCTCGATAAAGGCATCTAAATTGCTTTGGGTTTCTCCCTTTCTCTGCATCTGATTCAACCGACTATGCCCCAAATGAATTCCTTCAACGACAAAATCACGCCCCCTCAAATAGGAATAAATTGGGTTATCAAATGAAACATTCAAATCTCTGGAATACAATAAAGTATCCCCCTTGTGATCTTCGACATATAAGCCTTGCAATTGCAGTTCATTAAAAAGCCGCAATCGAAACCCCTCTGCCTTAATCACAGAACCCGACTGCTCGCTGAGGGAATGAGTAATTTTATTTACTACAAATTGTTGCACAGCGGGAATTTGGATAGCAATCGTTAAAAGCACCCATAACAGAATGATACCCACGACCAGACGCTTGCACCAAAGCCAGATCCATGCTCCTAATCCCCGTTCCCTTTTCTTTTTTTCCTCGGTCATATTAATTTATCCCACAATTACAACGCAAAAGTGTCTATTTTAGATGTTGACTATGGACAGTTTAACATAAAAAGACCACATAATAGCTGCAAAGATTACTATCACTTACTCATCTTTCTTGTCTTCATAAAATCCAAAGCCCCGCCTAACTTTTTCCGATAAAAGAGCAGCCTCTCTAGCCTCTTTAACGTCGTGAACACGTAAGATGTGAATGCCCTGCATAAGCGCAATGGTATGTAAAACGGTACTTCCATTTAATGCCTCTTCCGGACTAAGGTTCAAAGTTCTATAGATCATTGATTTACGTGATACACCAACGAGCAAAGGACAGTCTAAACTATGAAACAAATGTAACCTTCCAAGTAATTCAAAATTTTGTTCTACAGTCTTAGCAAACCCAAATCCGGGATCGATAATAATATCTCTCACCCCCTCTCCACGCAATGCCCGAATCTGCCGGGAGAAATAAACATACATATCTGTGACTAAATCCCCGTACTCTGTCTTTGACTGCATAGTCTTAGGTTCTCCGCGCATATGCATGCACACAAAAGGCGCCCCTGCTGAAGCAACCACAGAAGCCATCTCATCGTCGTAGGTACCCCCGGAAATATCGTTGATCCAGTCAGCCCCGGCCGATAAGGCCCTATGGGCAGTCTCCGCATGAAGCGTATCTATAGAAAGCACAAGCTCAGGCCATTGCGCCTTGATTTCAGATATAATTCCTTCGAGTCTCTCCCATTCTTTTTCCACGCTCAAAATATCAGCACCGGGCTTAGACGTCATCGCTCCCAGATCTACAATATCCACTCCTTCACTCACCATCCGACGCACTTGCAGCATCACGTCGTCTATTCCTTGCCTTCGACTACCGGCATAAAATGAGTCCGGCGTAACATTAACCACACCCATAATCCATGGCAGAGAAAGCTCAACGGCTCGTCCCCTCTGATTCAACACATATTTAGGTCTTTCGTGATACATATCCTCAAAAATACCATCTTTTCAACGAAGAGAAAGTGAGACAGCCAATTATTTACTTTTGCTTTGTGATTCACGGTATTATTAGCCGCGACAGCTCCGCCATTAGCTCAATGCTTTCTCTAAGTTGCAAGGATTAGGATCCACAACTGAATTCCGAGTTGAATGGCATAGGCTTCTATCCGTAAAAAATTCTGGAATACATATATT
>JAWLFI010000005.1:0-33599 GCA_041685645.1 Saprospiraceae bacterium
AAGCGGCCGTCCCCGATAGGGGACCGAACGAATGTGGAGCCCGGAGCATAACGCCCCCACCGGCCGGTGGGGGGACGCCCAAATACAAATCATCACAAAAAACTTAGCCTGATTTCTGGCGGTAAGCTGAAAAAGTAGAAGGCGCAGTATGCAGACAAATGTGTTCTTCTAAGGGCGAGGGCTTGCGATTCAAAAAAGGTCGGGTGTCGATGATGTAATGTCCCACGAGAGCATGGCGCTCAAAGGACAAAACCCAGACGTGCAAGAGGTGGGGCTGCTCGGCGTCCCAATGCAGGAGCGGGCCATCGATACCGACGTGATGACTATCCAACCAGCGACCGTCTCCATCGGTCAATATGCTAAAATAGGGCTCAGTTTCGGCTGGAAAGGCCTGCGCCTGCTCGTAGGTCTCGTAAAAGGAGTGATTTCCAAAGCCCATGGGGCGCTGCCATCCGTGATGTGCCTGATCTGTTTTGAGCCGTGGAATATCCCCGGGGCGGATGCCTGAGATGATCCATTGGGTCTGGCGGTCTTTTGCGTCCTTGTCGTATTCAATAGTTAATTCAATGAGGGTGTCTCCCGCTGTCTGTTGCCACACACTCCCCTTTGCCTGATGGGCGCGCGCCAGTCTGCCCAGTTCTGTAGTTCGCGGATCATCCCGGGTGTAAATCCCCGGGGGTGTGAAGGTAGCAAAGCGGGTGCTATCGGTGAGGAAATCCTTTATGTAGTGGCTGTTTTCGGGGTAAATGATATTGGAAAACTTCTTTTTGCGCTCTCCTTTGAGCGGGTATGTGCTATTATTTTGGACATCCATTGGAAGGTTCACTGTGGGCGATATCGTGCGGAGAAGGTCGAGATTCACGGCTTGATTCTGTGGCTCTTCCCAATCTGTAAGAGCTGAGGCGTAATCTTCAAAGGGGCGCGGATTGATGCTGTTAAAAAGCTCTTGATAGAGTTCGTTGGGAAAGTCAAACCAGCTATGGTGGATGGGAGCTTCGTGTCCATCGACCTCTTCGTAAACAATCACTTCCCACAAATAAGAGTTGAGACAATTCCGCGCCAGGTCAACTCGAGCAATGGGGCGCTGCCGACTGCCGTGCAGCTCAAATTGGCCGGGGCGCAATTCGACTTGATGTCGGTTCCATTCTTGATTGACGATGCCGATATAACTCAGGTATTCATCGGACAACAGGCGGTTTTGTAAGCGGGGCATCCAGGCGGCTAAATCGAGAGAGGGCATGACGATGGTATCGCCGCCGGCATTTGCCTGAAGTTCTATACTGAAGCGACTGCTATCCCGGTGATGAAAAAGTATATGATGAAAATCATATCCTTCATATGCAGGGTGACGCAAGGAGCGGTCGGGATTGTCCGGGTATTCCTCTTCAGTTAGTGATTGTAGTTCCGCCCGATTATCCGGCTCGTCAGAGGAGGGGTTCGAACTGCAACTCCAAAGGCAAAGGAGCAAAAAAAGTAAGCCAGCTTTCATATTGCAGATTTTCCTTAATTAAATAACAGCGAGCGATTTCGCGATATTGTATCGACGGCAAATTAGTTATTCACCACCTCCTTGATCAATTTTCTGTATTTTAGTGGCAAATAGAAACCTATGATCCGAATGTACTTCCTTTTGATCCCTTTGCTATTGAGTGTGGGATCTTTGTTGGCACAGAATCAAACGATGACTCCCGAGCTCCTCTGGTCTTTGGGTCGGGTGAGTCCCATCGGACTCAATGATGCGGCGGACTCCCTTTATTATCGAGTGTCCTCCCCGCGCGTGGACAGCAATGACTTCGATGTGGTTTATTATCGCGTCTCGCTCTCCGGGGGCGCGGCATCGGAGTTGTCCGAAGCGCCTGATGACGAAAAATACTCTCCAAATGGAGAGTACCTTTTGTATCACGAAGAAGTTAAGGTCAACAAGGTAACCGGTGCGGACTATTACCCCGAATTAGAGGATTCCGAGGCCTTCATTTGGGATGATTTAGCTTATCGGCATTGGGATCACAATGAAGAGGGGGCTTTTCAGCACGTGATGTATCGCCCCATAGAAGGAGGGGCCACTCAAGCCGTCGATATCATGTCCGGTGAGCCCTATCACTGTCCGCAAAGTCCGTTTGGTGGTTCTGAAGATTACATTTGGTCGCCCGATGGGGAGCAAATTCTTTACGTTGCAAAAAAATTAAGTGGGGCGGACTATGCGAGGAGCACAAACTCAGATATTTATTCCTATGACCTTTCCTCAGCGAAGACGAGGAATCTCACGGAGTATAATCCGGGATATGATCAGTCGCCCGCTTTTTCTCCTCAGGGACATTTGAGTTGGTTGCAAATGAAGCGCGAAGGCTATGAGTCAGACAAGAACGATATCATTTTGCGCTATCGGGGTGAAGATTACAACCTCACAGAGCATTGGGATGAAACGGTACGCAATTTTCACTGGGCGCCCTCGGGGGATCAAATCTATTTTACGGCAGCTAAAGAAGGCACAGTACAACTGTTTTCCCTCCCCGTCAATCTGGAACAGCCTCTAGGGCAGAAGGTGAAGCAAATTACGGAGGGGGATTTCGACGTTACCGGGCTGGTCGATGTACACGACAAAGGTCTCATCCTGACTCGTCGGGATTTCAATCACGCTTCGGAGGTGTTTTTATACGAACCGGAAACAGCCCGCTGGACGGGACTGACCCGCGTCAATGATGCCACCTATGAGGAGATCGCCACAAGTCCGGTAGAGCGCCATATGATGACAACTACGGATGGAAAAGAAATGCTTAGTTGGGTCATTTATCCCCCCGATTTCGATCCCGGGAAAAGCTATCCGACTTTATTGTATTGTCAGGGTGGTCCTCAGGGTGCTTTGAGTCAATTTTACTCTTTTCGCTGGAATTTTCAACTCATGGCCGCTCAGGGCTATATTATAGTAGCACCTAACCGCAGAGGTATGCCTGGGTTCGGGGTTGAGTGGAATGAGCAGATTAGCAAAGACTGGGGCGGACAAGCTATGGATGACTATCTCACGGCGATTGACTTTATGGCAGAAAAAGACTATGTGGACAAGGAACGCCTGGGTGCAATTGGTGCCAGTTATGGTGGATATTCTGTGTACCAGCTCGCCGGTCTTCACGAGGATCGCTTTCAGACATTTATTGCTCATGCCGGTGTATTCAATTTAGAAAGCATGTACGGAACTACGGAGGAAGTCTTTTTCGTCAATTGGGATATTGGCGGCCCGTATTGGAATGAGAAAAACGCGGCGGCTCAACGCAGTTACGAGGCATTCAATCCCATTCGAAATGTTGACCAATGGGACACTCCAATTATGATCATTCAAGGAGGAAAGGATTATAGGGTGCCCATGGGGCAGAGCCAGGAAGCTTTTCAGGCTGCTCGGCTTCAGGGCATTCCCAGCAGATTCCTACTCTTTCCCGAGGAAAATCACTGGATTTTAAGTCCTCAAAATGGCTTGGTTTGGCAGCGCGAATTTTTTCGTTGGTTGTCCGAAACCTTGTAGGCGTATCATTCTCTGCTTACAAAAGGGCTGCGATCAGCGTGTTGTGTTCGGCAGATAGGGGGTGAGACCTTGTCATCGGTGAAACGCGGAGTGATTTGGAGTCCTGCCGCAGGTAGCGTGCAAGGTCTCTACATTAGGGTACCTCCGGAAACTATCCTTTTGCGCGAACAGCCATTTTTTTTATGGCTTAGATGTAAAATATGCACGTAACCATCGTTTATCCTCAGTCGCTTCCGGGTAGAGCGGTTCGTTACCTCCCCGCTCCACCACAGACCCTGTCACGGGGAGCGATAGCGCATCGACCTTCAATGTCCGGTCCGGCCTGCGCAATAGATGCCACTATCTAAATATAATATGTGGCATTGCGGTAACGCCCCGCAATCCTTCTACATCAGTGAACGGAAGGGCCGTTGATTGGGTTCTTTTCGATTTTTTTTGAATCCCTGGTGTTCGGGATAGGAAGTTGTTCTGGATGAGAGGTCCTGTAAGCTTGAATTACTATATAAATACTGGCAGAAAACAGAGGGGAAATGCACTGTGTTTAAGGCATCTACTATTCAAGGCGATCCATATACAATACTACAAAAACTGAAATCAAAACAGGTATGCTAATCAGGACAAAGGGCGCAATGATGATAAGATAAGAAATTCTCTTCCACAAGGGAAGGGACCCGAAAAACGAACGTAGCTGTTTAGTTAATTCTCTCAAATTTGGATTGATTAACTGTAATGCGTTACGATGATGCGGTGAAGGCTATCCATCAATTGTTTGGGTTTGAAAGGCTTGATGAGGTAATCTTCGGCACCGTATTGCAGTCCGCGTTTTTTTTCTTTTTCTTCGTGTCGGGAGGTTAAGATGACCACGGGGATATGCTGAAAGTCCATGTGTTTCTTGAGTTGGGCCAACAAGCTAAACCCATCCATAATGGGCATATCAATATCGGTCAAAATCAGAGCGGGCGGATCCTTATAGTACAAGTATTTTAGCGCTTCTTCTCCGTTTTTGCGCGTCACAACATCGTATTGGGAAGAAAGACAATGCCGGACTAACTCCTTGGCAAAGTTTTCATCTTCAACTAATAATATTTGATGTTTTGAATGTGACATATAAAATATATCACAATTAATATGCCATGGGAGGTAAAACAGTCACAATTCCATTGATAATCATAAAATTATACATTCCATTATCTATTATAATTTTTGGGTATTTTCCCGACTTTGGAGGGGTTTTCCAATTTCTGGAAAGTTTTCCGGGGTTGGCTAGGACAAATATTTAGCGACAATGGGCATTCGGCGACCCATACCAAAGGCTTTGGTAGAGATGCGAAGAACGGGAGCGGTCTGGTGACGCTTAAACTCGTTGATATTGACCATGCGAACCACTCGACGCACGACTTTTTCATCAAATCCTTTTCGGATGATTGTCGATGGGTCGCGGCGCAATTCTATATACTGATATAGGATGCGGTCCAACAAGTCGTACTCGGGCAAGCTGTCTGTATCTTTCTGGTCAGGGCGCAATTCAGCCGAGGGTGGCTTGGTGATAATATTATTGGGAATAATTTCTCCATCCTGATTAATCCATTTTGCGAGCGCGAAAACTTCTGTTTTGTACACATCGCCCAATACGGATAAGCCCCCGGCCAGATCGCCGTATAAAGTACCATAGCCCACAGCCATTTCGCTTTTGTTTGTAGTATTGAGCAAAATATTACCAAACTTATTAGACAAGGCCATCAAAATCAATCCCCGGCAGCGACTCTGCATGTTCTCCTCGGTAACATCAAAGGGTCGATTATCAAAGAGAGGGTGCAAAAGTTGAGTAAATGAGTCATACGGCTTGTGAATCGGAATGGTATCGTACTGAATGCCCAGGTTTTCTGCTAGCTCCACAGAGTCATCAATGGAGTGATCTGAAGAAAACCGGGAAGGCATGAGTACAGCGCGAACATTTTTAACGCCCAAAGCTTCGGCGGCCAGCACTGTGGTCAGTGCAGAGTCTATTCCACCTGACAATCCAATAATTGCGCTGGAAAAGCCCAGTTTTTTAAAATAGTCCCGAATGCCGCACAGCAGCGCTTCGTGTATTAATTGCATTTTGTGCTTGGGTCGTTCCTGGTCTCGCGGCTGAGTAGAAATTTCTTCCAGATCATAGACTGAGAGGTCTTCGCGAAAATACTTCATTTCGTCGTACACTCTCCCCTGACCATCAACGACAGCAGATCCTCCGTCAAAAATCAATTCCGTTTGAGCACCGACGTGATTGACGTAAAATATAGGCAAGCCATATCGCTTCCCGTTAGCTTTTAAAATATCCATTCGGGTACGGGACTGCTCAAAGGAAAAAGGGGAAGCGCTCAAATTCAATACAAAATCGGGCGCTTGTGACTTCATTTCATCCAATGGGCGAAAAGTGTACATGGGGTCAAACTCCTCATCGGACAAACCACCCACGGGAACATCCCAAATGTCTTCACATATGGTAAGGGCGATTTTCTTGCCTTTAAACTCCAGTACCTCAAAAGATTTGCCCGGCTCGAAATATCGATATTCATCGAATACGTCATAGGTCGGCAACAGCGCCTTGTACTGCTTCGCCAGGATTTTACCTTCGTGCAAAAAGTAGGCGGCATTGAATAAGTTCTTTCCTTCGGGCACGGGATTGTTCGCCGGGGCTCCCACTACCACAGCGATACCACGAGCAGCATCTGCCAGTGTTTGTATTACGGCATCTGATTCCTCCACAAAGCCTTCAAACTCTAAAAAATCGCGGGGAGGATACCCGCAGGTAGCTAGTTCAGCAAAGCAAACAATGTCTGCTCCTTGTTCCTTGGCCACCTCGATTTGTCGGAGCATCTTCCGCTGATTCGATTCGAAATTGCCGATGTGATAATTAATTTGAGCCAGTGCTATTTTCATTCCTTTCCGCTGTTCTTCAAGATAGAGCAAATATAAGAGTACCTCCGGAAACTATCCTTTTGCGCGAACAGCCATTTTTTTTAAATTGCTTTGATGTAAAATATGCACGTAATCATCCTTGATCCTCAGTCACTTAGCTATGGCTAGTGTCATTACCACTAAATCCGTTATAGACCAAGTCTTGATCTTTTTGCTCATATCTGCGTTGCTTCTCAGTCGCGTAGCTTCGGCTATGCTCCATCGTCTCGCCTTGATTACGCACATATTTTTTCACCTTCGCATCATAAAACAGTTTCCGGAGGTACTCATAACCAAATTCACCTCCGGGAGTTGTCACCAAACCCTCAATTTTAGCGCGGAGTACCAAGAGTTTAGGCTCGATTCAGCGATGAACTCCCCGAGGATCGGCGCCCCAGAAGCAATTGAAAAACCACAATCATGACCGCGGTCCACAAAAAAGCGGGCAACACGGGCAGCGCCGATCCCATCCAATCCGGCATCTCCCCCGAAAATGTCAGTACAAACAACAAAATTTCTCCACTCACCAAAGCCAGGGTGCAGGCTAAAGCAGATACCTTTTTCCAATAAAACACAGCCACTATGACGGGAAATAACAAAGCACTTCCCGAAAAGGTAACGGTAACCATTGTAAAAATACTGCCGGGTCGATACCAGGCCATAAGCAAGCCCACTGCAGCGAGAATGACAACAATCCAGCGGGCGACGAGCACTTGCTGTTTTTGTCCGGCGTCCGGACGGATATATCTCAAATAAACATCGCGAGTACCAATGCTGGAGATGGCGATCAAAATACTATCGACTGTACTCATAAAAGCAGCGAGAGCACCGGTTAAAATAAGTGCTGAAAAAGCCCCGGGGGTGTGTTTGGACAGCAACATGGGCAACACTCCGTCTGACTCCCTTGGGCTCAATGCGGGGAAATCGATGTGCCCCATAACGCCAATGGTAACCGGTACGATAAAAAGTAGCGGGGGTATGATCGTGTAGATTACCGTTGTCTTTTTGAAGCTGCGCAGATCGCGACCCATCAAAAATCGCATGAAGATTTGCGGAAAAACGGGAAAACAAGTCGTCCATAACAAGAGAAAACTCACCCATTTCAGTGGGGTATAAAACCCATCAGCTGTCGCATCAAATAATTCCGGTTTTTCTTTGTAAAGTAAGGTGTTGGCCGCTTCTATGCCACCCATGGAATATCCCAAGACCACGAGCGCGACAAGCATCAAACTCAACATGATAATTCCGTTTTTGATGTCCATAATGACAATGCCCCGCATACCTCCCATCAGCACATACACCACGATAAATAACGTCATCAACCCAATGCCGAGATGATAACTGATCTGTCCATTGGTCATAGTCTCCAAAATCAGCCCCCCACCTATGGCCTGCACGGCTAGAAATGGAATCATGAACAAGCACATACACAGCATAAATACGATGGACAGCAAATCGCTACCGGTTTCTCCGCGAATCATTTCCACCGGAGTCATATAGCCTTTGCGCTTTCCCAGGTGCCAGGCCTTATTGCCAATCAGGTAAAAAGTCAGGCCGGCAAAAGAGGTGCCAAAGGCCATCATAGCATAATAGCCGTAGCCCAATTGGTATGCCTCACCGGCAAATCCCAGGAAGAAAAACGCGCTAAAATTAGTGGCGATAAGTGTAAAAAAAAGTGCCGCTGTTTTTAAATTGCGATTGGAAAGAAAAAAGCTCTCCGCACTCGTCTGTTGCCGGGTATAGTAATACCCCAGAAAGAAGGTTAAGCCGAGATACAACAGTAAAATTATATACGTCATCCCTCTTCTTCTTTTTCCTCAGTCCAATACCATTTCGTAAAGGCCCAAACAGATGCTGTGAAGCCCAAATGCAATAACATAAAGGGAAATATCCAAAAGGGTAATCCCAGAAAAGATCGGCTGTCATCTGCAAAATACATGAGATATACCACGGCTGCTGCGGCAATGGCCACAAATAAAATGACCCAGAAAACTCCTTTTCGCATCATACTATATATCCTATGCCAAATAATACGACAAATAGTAAACTTACCAATGCCATTTCTCTTAATAATCCGTCGATTTTTTCACTTTCCTCGTATCGGAACAACAAGTAGGCGATGCGTATGCAAAAGGGGAGCAGCAGTAAAAACCACCAGGCTCCACCTTCTTCAAACAAAGTGAATAGTGCTGCCGTCAGCAAGCCGCCGACTAAAAGGAAAAGATGGTATATTCTGGACCAATAATGTCCCAAATATACCGCCAGAGTCTTTTTGCCCACTGATTGATCCGAGTCGATGTCACGCACGTTATTGATGTTGAGCACAGCGACGGCGAAAAACCCACAAGAGCTGGCGGGCAGCAACAGGCTGGCCGACAAGCTATGTGTTTGTAGATAATAGCTGCCCAAAACACCGATCCATCCAAAAAACAGAAAGACGGACAGGTCTCCCAGCCCCCAATATCCATAGGCACGCTTACCCAAAGTGTAGTGCAATGCGGCCCAAATGGCCAACAAACCCAAAGCCAAAAAACTCAAAAATATCCAGAGATTCGGCCGAGCGACTACAATTAATGCGATACCCGATAAAAAGCTCAACACCCCTACAACGCGAATCGCTCGCTGCATGGCAGCCGGCTGAATAAGTCCCAATTGTACTGTGCGCGAGGGTCCGGTGCGCTGATCTCCGTCAGCTCCCTTCTCATAGTCGCCTAAATCATTCGCTAGATTAGAAAGCAATTGCAGTAAAATAGCCGTCAATATCGCCAACCCGAGCACCCAGGCATCCACCTCTCCCTCTCTATATGCCAACACACCACCCATGCCGATGCAAGCCGCCGCCAGGGGAAAGGCACGGGGGCGAGAGGCTCTCACCCAATAAGAAAAGGGTATTCTACTCATATCTCACACTCAGATAATACATACTTCCAATCATCGGAGCTCCATAAATCGTAATATATTCTTGTCGGAACACATTACTCGCTCCAATTTTTAATGTGGTGCGCCACTCCGGAAGCGCAAAACTCACAGACACATCCGATGTATTAAATGAAGGAATCAGCGCTTCTCCGAAATTGCTGAAGTAGTTGTACGAACTATTGTATCTAAAATTATAATGCGCGCCCCATCGATCATTCGGCCCCAGTCGTTTGGCAGAGAGGGTGGCTGTTGCCCTATGCTCGGGCAAATTGAACTGCAGGCTGCGCAAAAAAGCTGCTTTATCCGCCGCGCGGTCCTCTACATTCGGGTCGGGCTCGTAATCCGGACTGTCATAGCCGTTCCAATCGTAGGTCAATCCCAGAGAAATATTTTGCCACAGCACATAATCGAGTCCCAATCCGGCACCATAGCCCACAACGGTTTCCTCTCGATTTTGACGAATTGCAAAAATTTGAAAGTCTTCCGGATGCTCCTCCGGTTGAAAGACTACGTTGGGCCGATTGATGAAGTTCTGATACTGAGTTCCGTAAGCAGAAAGATCAATGTACAGGCGATTATTCACATGCGTGCGATAGCCCAGCTCCAGACTGCTGTTGCGCTCGGGCTGCAGCGCACCATACCCGCGACCGTCCTGCTCCAAAATATCCAGCATTTCATATTCAGTGCCACTGGGCCCGCGATAAACAAAGTTGTCCAGAGACCGCCGCGCCGTTCCTATATTCGTAAAAGTGGATGTGAGCTGCAGTCGGAAGAATCCCTCCTGAATGCTGGGGTTGCGAAAACCAGTCAGATAGGAGGCTCTGAATATGTGATCGCGTTCCTTACCCGCCTTGAGCACAGCAGTGAGGCGTGGCGACCAATTGAGTTGATAATCCGTCTGTTTGTCGGCACGCAGTGCCGCCGTGAGCCGCAGGCGGCGATTAATGAACTCCCTGGAGGCCTGGGCATAGCCCGCCATTTGATTGACGATAATCGGCTCGCCGAAGCCAAGGGGCCCGTCGTTGTAAAACGCTCCTTCACTATCTACCTGAATGCGGCGATAATTCATACCGACTTGTAATTTGAAGGGCAGTTGCTCCTCAAAATCGTAGTCCAAATCCACATTGGTATAGCTCGAATAATCCACCGCTTGAGATCCGGCGATGAGCGTAGAATTCAAACCCGAGTAATCCGTATTTCGGGAAGTTGCTGCCAGAGCTGCCTGAAAGTCCTGCGGATTGAACTCCTCTCCGCCCGGCAAAAACCGATCGGCAAAAGTGCGCGCCGCTTGCAAGGAACCGCTGCGCTGATATTCGGAGGAAAAATCAGCCGCCCACAAATCGTTGGGGCGCAGTGCTTGTTGAATCGCACTGGCCGCGTTGGCCGCCGACCAGGAGCCCCTGTAGTTGTCTAATTTGTGCCGATAAACGCGCCCCGTAAACCCTTTATACGTGGTGCGCAATAAGTGCATGCGTTGCAGGTAATCGAATTGGGGAAAGGTGGAACTACTCCGAATCATCCAGTCGCTGTATGAATGCTTATAAGTGTATTCCCATTCCCAGTCCTCGGTCGGTCGATAGAAAAAAGAGAAATTGCCCCGAAAAGACTCCATCTCATTATTATTTACTTCCGGTATGGTAAAGAGGTCTTTTTCCCGAATTCCCGTCCGTGTAAGCGGCGGCCCCTGAAGCATCAGGGTGTCATTGCCCGGTCCAACCAAAAAATCTACCCCCGGCACGATACCCACGCCATTACCGTATTCATTTCCCAGACTGTGCACGCCATCATGAGCGATGTAGCCCTCTTCCGGCGGCCGATCCGGAAAATCGCCCCGGTCATCGTAGCGGCCCGCGGGAATGCGGTGGCTTTGATCATCGCCGATCCAGTCGTGATACTGCCGAAAGCTCAAGTCCATTTTGAAGGCGAATTTCTCCGAAAACAGATGGGCCAGACGAAAATCCTGCTCAAAATACGGGTTCGTTCCCGCCGCGTCCTGCACCGTCACCCCAGCTTTTGTTTGGAAACTAAACCCGGGGAAATCAAAGGGATTCTTCGAGCTAAAGCGCAACACTCCGTTGAAAGCATCCGATCCGTATAAAGCGGAAGCGGCACCATGCACCAATTCCACTGATGACAGATCCAAATCCGAGACCCCCATCGTATTGGCAATCGCCAGCCCTATGGGATTCGTCATATCAAAGCCATCCATTTGCTGCTTGAACCGGAAGTTGCCGGGATCTGAAAACCCCCTCGTATTGTAGGATGGAAGGGACAGACTCGACGTCTGCGCCTGAATACCCCGCATAGACTGCACCGATTCATAGGCATTGACCCCGCCCATACTCTTGAGCTCCGCACCCGACAGTTTATAAATGGCCACGGGCGCCTCCATAATTTTTTCTCCATAACGCGATGCACTCACCACCACCTGATCCAGGCTACTCGCCATGCTTTCCAATCTGATATTCAGGTCCGACACGGCCTTATCCAGTTCTATTTTTTCATCTCTGTACCCGATGGCAGAAACCAATAATACGTAGGGCGGTTGTTGTTCTGTCGTCAATTCGAAGGTTCCCTCTTTATCCGTCGAGGTGCCTATTGTCGTACCCGCTATAGCCACATTTACATCTGACAAGACTTCACTACCGTCAGTAACCTTGCCGCTCAAGGTCACCTCTTGTGCAACCCCCAATGAGAGCCAGAAGCTCAATAAGATAAATCCAAAGCATTTTCGCATAGCAAAACTCATTCCACTAAAAATTTATTAAGCAAAATTAACCTTTATCTCCATCAATACAAGATGCCCTGCCATTTGTTCGCCAGCCCCCTTTATTTACTGCACTAAACCCCTGTCTGTGCCGCCCTTTCAGCCTTTATTTTTGATTAATTTTTCGCCCCCTTTGGTTAGTGTTTGCTTTCCAAGACCTGACCTCAACATTCTCTATCATCAAGTTTATGAATCATGTGGTTTAGTTGTTTTGGCGGGCGTGCCCCCTCGCTCGTCCTTCGGCCGGCTCGGGGTCGGTCCCCTCCGGAGTACCGTGCTCGAGAGGCGTAAAATATTTTACGCCTCTTCTTCGCACCGCACCCCCTGCGGCGGTGCGCCCTCCGGGCACCTCACGCTTGCGCTCTCCGAGCGCTTTCCCCGGTAGTATCATTCGTTCGTTGCATTGTATGAAATTCCGTCACGTTGTTAAGATGGTGCCGGAACAAGTGCGGAAGCCTTGACTCCGGGTAGGTAACGGTAGGGTAGTGAAAAATACTGGAGTGGAACGCGGTATTCGCCACATTCGCGTCAGCGATGAGCAAGGCCATCCGCCAGCCGGCGGATGGGTCCAAGCCCTGCCCAATAGTCGATTGGGCAGGGCGCAGGACCGATAGCCTGGATCGTAGCGACCCCCGCGCCGGCCGGCGCGGGGGTGACGCCCAAATCATTAAAAAAATAGGCTAAAAACAGATATAACTGACAGCCCGGGACTCAATATAGGGAGCCTACAGTCGTCCCTGCAACATGTGATTCCAATATAGGTAGGGGAGGCCGTATTTCTTGAGTAGCCACATGCTGTACCGCTCTTTGGTGGTATCGACAAAAGTGGAGATGAGCGGGTCGCTATCGCGTACATTATCGTACTTGAATTCTGCGAGTACCATGGAACCATAGCCGGTCACCAGCGGGCAGCTGGAGTAGCCTTCGTATTTTGAAGCGCTCAATTTTTGATGCTCCTTGAGTTCCATGATGTTGTCCACTACAACAGGGGCTTGTTTTCTAATCGCGGCCCCGGTCTTAGCTGTAGGGAGGCCGGCGGCATCACCTAATATAAATACATTCTCGTAGGTTTTGTGCTGTAGGGTGTTGATATCTACTTCGCCAAATCCTTTATTGGGCCCATCTGCATAAACCAGGTCCGAATTTCTCAAAAAGTCGGGCGCTTTTTGCGGGGGCGCAGTATGCAACATATCGAAAGGTAAAATGAGGTGATCGCCTTGAATCATTTTTTCACCGAGGCTGTCGTCTAACTCAATATTCGCCTTTTCTACGTCCGTGATCTTAAATGTGATGGTTTGATTGGGTCCATCTATGGCCACGGGCTTGTGAAAGGGTTTGAAATATATATTTCGTTCCTCGATGATTTTATTGAGCGTTTTGGCGAAATCTTCAACTCCGAAAATCACTGTGCCCGGCGTGGCAAACACCACATTTACGTCATCTCTTACTCCTTGTTTTCTAAAATAATGTTCTGACAGATACATAATTTTCTGCGGTGCCCCTCCACACTTGAAGGCGGCGCCGGGCTGAGTAAATACTGCCTGTCCTTTTTTTGTGTTTTGCAGGACCCGCCAGGTATGCCTGGGGTCAGTGTACACGCTGCACACGCCATTTTGGCCGAGGGTTTCTTTCAGGCCCTCAATTTGCTCCAGGTCGTTGATCAAACCCGGAGAAACAATTAAATAATCATAGGTGTAAGATCCGGATTCGGCGGTTTCGACCTGATTGGTTTTTGGATTGAGGCCTGTAGCCTTGTCCTGAATCCACTCTACGCCTTTGGGGATGTACCGCTTCTCTTCGCGAATGGTTTTTTCATAGTCATACGTGCCGGCGCCGACTAATGTCCAGGCGGGTTGATAATAGTGCTTGTCCGAGGGCTCTATGATCGCGATGTCTAAAGATTTGTCCTTTCGCTTGAGCTGAGCTGCGGTCATAATGCCTCCGGTACCGCCCCCAATGATAAGAATTTGATGATGTCCCATGATTTTGGTTGTTTGATTCCTTTTAAAGATAACTAAAAATGACTTAGCATTGGGTGACAGTTGTCACACAAGGCAGTTACCGCAGCCCTTTTTAATGCTGTCCTTCCGGTCGAATGCGCAGACGAAGGCGAAGCTGAATGTTTTACTCGGTCGTTCACAGGCTCACCTCTTATTCGAGCCATTATGGGTCGTTGACTCCGTACATCTATACAATTTCAAGAAACCTGTGCTTTTCAGAGGTGTTTGTCACTCACAATTCCCAATCAATGTCCTGAGATGCTCATTCCGGGATCAGATAAGGGTGAAGTTCTGGAATTTTGCTTATTTTACGATTGGAACAATACTCCTTCTATGATCCCATTAGACGAACTCCGCCATATGATTCCCGCCATTGCTGACATGAAACTGTTGGAAGAAATCAGCAAGCAGGGGCAGCTTCGGCACTTTACAGCCGGGGAATGGATTATGGAGCCCGGTCAATATATGAATTCCGTTCCCATTGTCATTGAGGGAAGTGTGAAAATTCTTCGGCCAGACATCGATGGAAAGGAAGTATTTCTCTATTATCTAAATCCGGGAGATACTTGCGCCCTCTCACTCACCTGTTGCAATGCCAATTTGCCCAGCGAAATTCGCGCAGAGGCAGAAGAGGACACGACGATTATTGCCGTTCCCCTAAAGGCGCACAATGATTGGTCGCGACAATACAGTCAGTGGAAAGAGTTTGTCGCCCTGACCTATCAAAATCGATTTCAGGAATTACTTCGAGCGATTGACGACATTGCGTTCAAGAACATGGACGAGCGTCTGCTCTCTTATTTGACGACGAAATCCTCCCATACCAATTCGCGAATCTTGCGAGTTACTCATAGTGATATTGCTCGCGAATTAGGTACTTCCAGAGAAGTCATTTCCCGCTTGCTCAAGAAGTTGGAAACCGAGGGTTTGGTTCAATTGGGCAGAAACCGCGTGGAGTTGATGGACAAGTAGCCGCTCCCCCTTTCTAATCCTAATCTTTCTTGGTCTCCGATGTGCTTTACGCCTGTCCGTTGATCCTATCTATTACAAATTCTTCCTTTTGTAACATCGGTCACGGACAAGCGACACAGCCTGCTATATCTTTGTATCAAAATGAAAACAAATGTTTGGAATATTCAATAGAACCGAAAAAAAGTATAAAGATATCCCCGCCTCCGAGTTTCAGAAAATGGCCGAGAGCAGAAAGGATGTCAAAATTGTTGATGTAAGATCTGAAATGGAATATCGAAGTGGTAAAATAAAGGGAGCCCAACTCATGAGTATGATGTCGGCAAGCTTCAAAGACCAATTGCTGCAATTGCCCAGGGACCATGCCATTTTACTCTATTGCCGATCGGGCAATCGCAGTGGTGTGGCCGCCCAAATACTGGGTGATGCCGGGTATTCCGAGGTGTACAACCTGCAGGGGGGATTGCTTGCCTGGAGTGGACCCATCGAAGCATAATCAAAACATTCGCCGTTGGCTTCCCGGTATTTTGGAAGTCATATTTTTCATTCACAAAAACAATATATATCATGGAAGAATCCATAAAAAATGAAGTGCCTCAAATCACTATGCCTCGCATTGGAGATCAGGCGCCAGATTTCAAAGCAGACACTACTACGGGACCAATTCAATTTTCGGACTACATCAAGGACTCCTGGACGATCCTCTTTTCTCACCCGGCAGATTTTACGCCCGTTTGTACTACCGAGATGAGTGGGTTTGCCAAAGAACAGAAGTTCTTTGATGAGCAGAAAACAAAGCTCATTGGGCTAAGTATCGACAGCATTCACGCTCACATCGCCTGGGTCAACAATGTCTATAAAAACAGTGGCGTACTTTTCGAATTTCCCATCATAGCGGACATTGACATGAATGTCTCCAAAAAGTACGGCATGCTGCAGCCCGGGGAAAGTGAAACGGCCGCGGTGCGCGCAGTATTTTTTATCGACCCCAAAGGGAAGATTCGATTAATCATGTATTATCCATTGAACGTAGGTCGGAATATGGATGAGATCAAAAGATCTCTATTGGCTTTACAAACAGCAGATGAACACTCCGTTGCCCTTCCCCTGGATTGGAAACCCGGAGATCAGGTTATCGTTCCTCCTCCGAAGACCGTAGCGGATATGCAGGAGCGCGAGCGCAGCGATTACGATATGCAAGATTTTTATTTGGCCAAGAAAAGCCTGTAAGCCGAAAAATGGAAGCATTTTTCGCTCATTTTCGTTACGAAAAGGTTTTGGGAGCAGATTCAACCTTGTAAAGTCTCTATATTTCAATACTTAAAAAGACCTCTAAATTGCCATAAAGTATATGGATATAGCGGCGATAATACGATGTATTCTTTATGAATTTTAGAGCAGAGCAAGAGAGGTCTTGTTCTGCTCTTTTTTCTCTAACTTCTCAATCTATATCAGCTATGAAAACGCTAAGCGTACTCTTCTTCACCATGCTTTTTTCCTCCAACCTATGGGCACAGGACATCAGGCATGAAGTGGTGAAGAGGGATAGCACCAGCGGGTTTTTTGAGAGTGGGCACTTCCACTTTCACTCTCGTACGTACCTCATGGGAACATATAATCGCGATGAGCTCAGTGATTATGGTGCATGGGCTGTCGGAGCGGGCCTGGGCTATGTTAGTCCGGAGTGGAAACACTTCAGTTTTGGTTTTTCCGGCTTTTTTATATTCAAACTATGGGAACACAATCTCAATAAGAGAGATCCTTCTACAGGAGGAACGAACCGCTATGAGATCGCACTTTTTGATATGGAAGATCCGGAGAACAACACAGATTTAGACCGCCTGGAAGAGCTTTTTATTAAATACCGACGCGGGCCCTGGTCCTTGATTGCTGGCCGGCAACACATTGAAACACCTTTTTTGAACGGCCAGGACAACCGGATGCGCCCAAATATTTTTTCCGGTTTATGGACAGAATGGGAGGAGGATAACTTCAAGTGGGAAGCGGGGTGGCTCAACAGCGTCACTCCTCGTGGCACGGTGAATTGGTTCGATCTCGAAGAATCTATGGGCGTGTATTCCTTTGGGAGAAATGTGGATGGATCGGCCTCTCAGTACAAGGGAAATACGAGCACTGCGGGAATTTTTATATTGGGAGGACACTATGAGCGCCCGTCCTGGAAATTTCACACTTATCACTATTACACGGAAAACATCTTTCATCTGTCTTATGGCGATGCGATGTATCAGTATTCGAAAGGCGAGGAAAGTAAGTGGTTCATCGGCACTCAGTGGTTATATCAGCAGCAAGTGCAAGAAGGAGGACACCCCGATCCACAGAAATCGTATATTCAAAGGAATGAATCTACCTGGGGTTCCGGCGCGACAGTAGGCAGCCGGCAGGGTCATCATACCTGGAGTTACAATATGTTATATCTTCACGATAGCGGTCGATTTGTTTTTCCAAGGGAGTGGGGACGAGAGAAATTTTGGGTCAGTTTACCCCGTGAACGCTTTGAGGGCGCCGGCGGTGTGTTTGCACAATCTATAAAATGGGAAGTAGATTGGTTTGGGGAGTCGCTGCACTCTATGCTGGGTGCCGGATGGGTGATGCATCCCGATCCACAGCAATCTGCTCTGAATAAATACGGCCAGCCTTCTTTTTATCATATTGCCGCCCAGATGGATTACGATTTCTCTTTTCCTCTTGCCGGGCTAAAGTTCAGCGGCCTGCTCGTCTATAAGGGCAATGCAGAAGGACATCCCATACCGGATCCAATTGCCATCAACCGGGTGGACCTCTGGCACTATAGTGTAGTTATAGATTATGTATTTTAGACAGGATTCGCTCTATTTCTCTGCATTTTCTCGACGGTTCTCCTTCGAAAAGTCCAGGCCCACGAACTCTAATACGCGTATTTTTGCTTCTTCAACGGCCTGGTCCAAGTCCTTGTTTACGATGCTGTAATCGAATTCAGGTCGAAAAGTCAGTTCAAACTCGGCCCGACTGAGTCGTTCTTCTATCGAATCTTCAGTTTCTGTTTTGCGGTTGTTCAGGCGTTCTCGCAGTACCTCTACTGATTCGGGTTCTATGAATAAAGACAGGCATTGTTCGCTGTAAATGGATTTTAGATTACTCGCACCTTTTACATCCAGATCGAAAAGCACCATTAAGCCTTCCCTCCAGATGCGGTCCATTTCCGAGCGCAAAGTACCGTAGAATTTTCCGGGGTACACCTCTTCGTATTCCACTAAGGCATCATTTTCAATCAGTTTGCGAAATTCATCCGATGAGTAAAAATAATAATGCTTACCATCTTGCTCATACGGTCGGGGCTGACGCGTCGTCGCTGAAATGGAAAAGGTGAGAAAGGGAAACAAGTCCAACAAGCGGAGGGCTATGGTCGTCTTTCCAGCCCCTGAGGGCGCCGTAAGTAAGACCATTTTTTTAGTATCTTTCATACTATGTTGGCGACTTGTTCTTTAATTTTTTCCAGACTTTCCTTCATTTGCACTACCAACTGTTGTATCTCAAAATATTGCGCTTTTGACCCCAGGGTATTAATTTCTCTTCCCATTTCCTGGCTAATAAAGTTGAGTTTTTTGCCGTGCTCTCGTTCCGGGCTATCAAACTGTTCCAGAAAATATTTGCAGTGTTGCTGCAAGCGCACCTTCTCTTCTGAGATATCCAGCTTATCTAAGTAGTATAAAACTTCTTCTTCGTAGCGTTGAGCATCTATATCTCCCTTCTCCATTCGGTCATTCAACTGCTTCCACAATCGCTCTCTCACTTGTTCGTGACGTTCTTCTTCAAAGGGCTCAACCTGTTGTAATAAAGATAAAATATGCTCGACGTGCTGTTTTAAATCCAAGCCAGTGACCCGACCTTCTTCCTCCCGAAAAGCATCCAATTGTTCCAGTGCTGCAGTTAAAGCCTGGTTGGCCGATTGTACCTTTTTCTCTGAAAGTTCTTCTTCAGCACTCACCAGGACATCGGGAATGGTAAATATACCGGATACTGTTCCTTCAGCCTCAAATCCCAACTCCTTTCCCAGTGCTTGTATCTGCTGATAATACTTTCTAAATTGTCTCTGATCAATTTCGTGGACTTCTTCTTGAGTCCCCATGATATTCACACTGAGGTCAAACTTTCCCCGGAGCCCGACAGCTCTGATTTGTCGACGAAAGTGCATCTCTTGTTCTTTCAATTGCTGGGGGAGTCGGCAGCGAATATCCAAACCTTTACTATTCAAAGATCGAATCTCTACCTGTAATTTCCCTTCGCCCCAATTGACTTCTCCTTTGCCATAGCCCGTCATTGACAACATCATAGCTTTCTGTTTTGTATATCGCAAAGATAGTACTCAAAGCCCGAGCTAACTAATTTTATCCCTATCGCCTTCCTAACCCTAAGTCTGAACGCCGGATTTTATCACTTTTGGTTCTTTTTTGAGCACCTCGCTTAGTGAGCCCCGGCATTTATCCTTCGGAATTCGTGGTGCTGTTGTCCGTGAGGAAGTCCGGCCCTAACAATCGCTGCGCCCGGTGGATAGAAACTCGCTTCGTCGGCTGAGAAGAACCTGTATCCACATTAAGTTGGTCTAAGAATTGGGCATAAAAATCTTTCCGCGTCTGATTGTTGACGCTCACAATATTCAAGACTTCTCCCCAAACTTCCTTGCGGATTACGCGTAAAATGCTTTCTACGGCATCTTTTTGGTGTGTCATATTGACATAGCCCGTCGGGTTTTTCATCGTGCGATCCTTCATAAATCGCCCCGGCGATCGTCCCGGCCCGTATAATCCACCAAAGCGAAGAATAGTTACCGGAAACGGAGCTTCTGACCAAACCTCTTCCAGCTCTTTCATTCGAACGCCAGAGTGTCGGGACCGGATGGACTGCGCATCTGATTCTGTCACCCATTCACCACTATTGGGATAGACAGAAGTAGAGCTCAAGAAAATGCCTCCTTTTACCTCCAGCTCTTCTCCGATCCGAATGGCGGTTCGGATCATTTCTTGCGCTCGCTTCTCACCGCCTCGAGGGGGTATGGTGTAAGTTAGAAAATCCGTTGCCGGGAGTTGCGATATTTCCGGAATCTCCGGGAGACGCAGAACTCTGGCATCCACACCTTCTTGCCTGAGGTTTTTCGCCTTTTCATATGTCGTCACTGTTCCCCAAATCGAGCCCCCCTGGCTCAGCAATGTTTCTGCTAAGCTTTTCCCTATCCATCCCAATCCTAAAATGCCCACCGGCTCAGCAGCGTTCTCGTCCTTTACGTCCATATTTCTATGTTTAATTTATATAATCCGAAATTAGATTTGAATGCCGCCGAAAATTCTTCAAAGATATCCTGAAATGCTTATTTTGAAGATACTTCAATGTCTCCAGCAAAGTGTGATAATTGACAATGCACATTTGTTTTTTGAAGAATTTCGAGCGTTTCGTCCCTCTGTTTTTACAAATTACGAAGGTAATTGTTACCTGAGCGAAAGTCTTCGCAACCTACTTACAAAACTTTCTCAAGCTCGAGGTTTAACCCTTTGTTAAGTAGATGTTTTCCAACACCATATCTTAATCATGAACAATATTTATCATACAGTTAATGGATAATGTAGGTTAACTCTCAACTCACAATAAAGACGAAAATACAGCTTCAATGGTTGTTTTACACTACTTAACATAGGTCAATGTCAGCGCGGATCCGAGAGTCTACTTTTGCGACAACAAAAACAAAGAAGTATGAAACAATTAAAAACCAAGCTAATTCTCGCAGTCTTTACTATTATCAGCTCTTCTGTTTTCGCTCAAAAAGCCGAAGAACCCGCTATTTACCATCGGCCGCACTGGAGTTACTATTGCAGTTTCGGTGGCGGGTTTAGTAGTCTTTCCGGGCTCCCCAATGGTATTTATGAGGATGGGCACTCCAACTTTCAAATTGGTGGGTATCTAGAACGGAGCTTAGGACCCCGACATTCCCTATTGACTGGACTGGAATTAGAGCGATCTACTTACAGTTTGGATGCGGACATGCACGTTCTGGATCAAAAGGCTATCGCCACTCAGAATATGTCTGATGATATAAAATACACTCGAGTCAAGCACTCTTCAGTAAATATTCCCTTACACTTGAGATTGTATTGGCGACAAAATACCCGCCCACAAGAATCCAATGCTTACATACAATTCGGCGGACGACTAGGATGGACCGACGGTGCAGACTTTAGTTATCGGAGTGGTGGGGAGAAGTTTAAGCGGTCGCTTTCTGAGGGAAGCCGGAAGTTTATTTGGCAAGCTGAGTTCATGGCTGGTTTCAAGGGGGAGTTTTTTGACTGCCTCGGTCTTCTCAACAGCTCTTCCCTAGGGGTTATATATTCTCTTGACCCCTTATTCACCTCAGGGTCTGAGGTGAATTTTCAGCCCGTGCACTTTAGCTGGCGCTTTATGTTTTAATACCTATGGGAGAAAGGAATAGGCGGATGCCCTTGAGCATATGTCACTATTCTTGATGTCGAGAGAGAGAAAAACAGAGGATTTGAAATCCGGGATACAGGAAGATTTAAGCTATGTCGCTCATTACACTCATCACAGCCCAGGGGCTGCTGTAGGTCCGGCATGCAAAATCTCCAGTACTTTTGGTTTTCAGGGAATCGCGACCCACCAGGGTTGGAAGGGTATCGGAGGTCTGAGGGTTTTGTAGCCATTGGGTCTTCATTCTTTGGCGAGCAGGTTGTTTTTCTCCCATTTTGAAGGGCACCCAAAAGTGCTGAACCTCTGCAATCTGAGGGTTCCTGCATACCCAGGCCAGCCACCCGCGATCTGATGCTTGTAGCTGTCCAAAATAAGTAGTATCCCCGTACTCGACTTCTAGTTGATTTACGTCATTCCACTTGCAATTCATGCCTTTCGGTAAAAATCGGCGATCTTGAATGCCCAGTGCATGAGTCAACTTATAGGCCGCTTCTTTTGCTGCCCAATACTTCGCCAATTCCTCTTTATTTCTCCCCTGATTTTGCCAATTGTGATATTCCAATACAGAGAGTATTTTCCCTGCAATTCGTTCACAACGGCTCCATTGATGCAGAATAAAGTCACGAGAAAGGAAATCGTTAGCTATCACTGTTTGGAATGAATTAACTCAACGGCAGCCCCTACGGTAAGCATACTTTCCGCTTCTTCATCAGTGATTTCGATATCGAAGGTATCTTCTATGTCTAAAATGATATCAACGATGTGTGCTGAGTTAATATTTAAATCTTCCATGAGATCCGAGTCGCTATCCAGCGTATCGGGTAATTTTCCCTCTGGAATATACGGCAAAATAATTTCAGAAAGTTGGGCTTTTACGGATTCGGAAGTCATAGGGTATCGTATTATTATAATTAAGATCTCACCTTATTGCTTTCGGGATTCTACCAGAGCAAATCGCAATTCTACTCGCCGACCTCTCTTTGTAAACTCCATGGTATCACACAATTTTCGAATGAGATATACTCCACGTCCTCCACAGCATTCAATATTATCTCCACAGGTGGGGTCTGGCAACTGGTCATAATCAAACCCTTGTCCTTCATCTTCTACCGTTATGCTCAACTCTGTGGGAGAGGTATTCACTTGAATGTGGACGTACTTGCTTTTATCATTTTGGTTGCCGTGAATAATAGCATTACTCACCGCCTCCGTTAATGACACCATTAAATTACATTTGAGATCGTCGGATAATTGAAATTGCTCAGCCCAATGATCCACTAAGGACTGTATCTCACAGATGTTTTCCGGTTGAGAAGCAATTTTATGCATAAAACAAGGGTACTTTGGGTGATTCTAGTTTTGTAACCTATTGCAGGGAGGAATTGTTCCCCAACTCTTCATAATACCCTTCGACCAGACTTCGATAAAAAGAGTGTACACTTGGTGAAACGGTACGAATCTGCTCAATAGCAGCCTCTCTTTCCCGCAAATACTTCTCTAATTCCGGCGGTTTTTGTTGTCGGGCTATTTCTTTTGCCTGCTCTGCTTTCCTCTCTTCTTTTTCTTCCCGCTGACGCTCGGCATTTTCGCTTTCCAATAAGCGCGTAACGATATCTCGCTGGCGCTCAACCATTTCATTAGTAAGTCTCTTATTCACCAAATCCGTCTCAATTTCATCCATCTGGTCGATAATTTCCTGCAATTCTTTATCTCCCTGACCCGATTCACGCATTCCTTCCTGATGGTCTCGCAACATTTTTTTGAGTTTTGCTTGTTCTCGAGCCATTTTTGCAAATTCTTCGGCCTGACCTTCTTTACCTCCGGATTTTTTGCCTTTGTTTTCCTCCGCTTTTTTCTTCATTTCCTCATTCAGTTTTTCCTGGCCCTCTGTAATTTTATCCATGGGCATTTTTCCTTTGCCTTCACCGGGTTTCAAAGAGGGCTTCGGCTTAGAGCACTGCTGGCTCCCGGGCATCATTTCAGCCATTTGTTCCTGCATTTGTTGCATGGCGTCACTGAGCATAAGTGCCAAATCATTCACATTTTTCATTGCAAGCTGCTGATGGCGACCCGCTTCATCTTTTTCTCGCTCAGCTAAATGTGAAACGGATTTGGAAAAATTCTCTTTGACCTCGCTTATTTTCTCCAGGATAAAACTCTCAATTTGAAGGTTGCGTTGACTCAATGCGACCAAGCTATCCTCTACGATTTTAAATTGATCTTCCAGAGCAAACTGATCTTGCGTCAATGCAGTAAAGCGCGGCGTTAAGGGGCTGGTGTTGCCAAAGGCCAGAATCAAATCCTCCTGATCAAAAGAAACAAGGGTTAAGTTTTCTAATATCTGCCTCAAGAGCTCCAGGTCTTCCTGCATACCTTCCATAGAGGCAGACTCCATATTCGAGGATGCTTCCTTTTGCATTTGATTCATCTTTTCCCGGGCTTTTTCCTGGTTTTTGCCTGCGTCTTGTTGTTTGTTTTGTTTCAGGTTCTCTTTGGCTTCCTCCATTTCCTCTTGAATTTCGCGCATTTGCTCCCGCATTTGCTTCATATCAACAGGGGTGGGTAGTTTCCGGCTGCGCTGATTGAGTTCTTTCATTTCCTCCTGCACCTTTTCAAAGGCTTCGTTGAGTTTCTCCTGTTCTTTTTCCAGCTCTTCTGAGTCCTCTTCGCCCGACTTTGTTTTCTCTTCCACCTCCTGCTGCTCTTGCTCCAGGTCTGCAATTTTATTTAGTTCGTTTTGCAAATCTTTTTCAAACTCCAACTGCTTGAACATTTTTTCCAGGCGCTCTGTGGTCATTTCCATTTCGCTCTGGTTTTTGTCCATCTCTTCCATCATATCCAAGGCATCGTCTTTCTTCATCTCCTCCATGAGCTCCTTGATTTTTTCCATCAACTCCTGCATCTTCTCATCCTCTGCCGCTTCCTCGAACATTTCCTTTAATTTGTCCTGCTTCTCTTGCTCCTCCTCAGAAAGATCCTTAGATTCCTTTTCTGCCTCTTGCTTTTCCTCAAACTTTTCCTGCGCATTTTTCATTTGCTCGGATAATTTTTCTTGTTGCTCCAGCAATTGCTCAAGATCTCGGCGATCTTTCCAATCCATTTCCTTTTTGTTGAGTAGCTTTTCCCTCAGGGCTTGAATCTCCTCCTTTAATTTTTTTCTATCTTCCAAATTCTTCCTGAGCTGCTCTTCAACCTCATTTTGGTTCGCTTTCGTTATGGCTTCGTATTCTTCCAGGGTGGGTTTCTTGAAACTCATCACTGCTGAACGCGAGACTTTAGGTCCTCGAATACCATCATTATCATATACTTCAAAATAATAGTTGACTGTTGCTCCCGGGGCGAGCTGCAAACTATCTATCTCGAGGATATAATCAAAAGCCATTGGATTACCCTTCACAGGCAAGCGTTCTTTGACTACTTTGGGTGTGCCTTCTTTGTTTTGAATTTCGTAGACGAAATTGAGGCGGGTCAAGCCATAATCATCGGCCGCTTCACCGGCGAAGAAAATTCTCTTTTCGTCCAAACTATCTTTAAAGGCGTTGGCTCGAATGGATGGGTGTTCATCCTCTCTAATAAGGATTTGATAGGAAGAGGAATCCGCGCGATCAAGGTGTTCGCTGGAAATATAAATGCGGTAGCGATCGCTTTTCACCACTTGTTTTTTTAATTCGTAGGTTTGATATCCCAGTTGCGTCGCTTCGTGCAGCTCATCTCTATCAAAGGAGACTTCTATTTTTTCTACGCCTTCTGTTTCAAAAGACCACACCAATTGACTCCCCTCGGCTACAGTCACATCTCCTACGTTTTGGACTTTACGAGTCGGCAAGCCCGTGTATGCCGGTGGTTGAATTTCAAGTTGAAAGGCACTGAGTTCTGGGCGTTCAATAACATTCAAACTGTACTTTTTTGACCGGACATCTCCCGCTAAAAAGCGAAATTCGGTATCTGACTTTACTTGAGAAAACCGATAAGTAAAGGATCCGTCATCCCGAGCTGACATATTGTACACTTGTTCACCTAATTCGATGCGCACTTCTGCAGGACGAACGTCTCCTACCGTTTTCACCTGTAGTTCGTAACTATTGTACTGAACAACTTCAAGGCTATCGTTAGCTAGCACAAAATGGAACGGCGCCGGTCTTTCGTACTCAACGGTATTATTCAAGATGCGCTGCCCACTATCCTGAACTAAGTGGGGGGCCACCCAAATGAGGAGCAGTAAAATGAAAAGTGGAGGCAGTGCGTATTTTAAGTGCTTTTTGTTTTTTACCAAGTCTATAGCTGATAAAAATGGAACCGTTTGTATTTGGGCGGCTTTTTGGTCTATTCCGGCGAGCAACAAACTGGGATCTTCCGCTCCGGGGATTTGCTGCTGCAATTGAAGAATATTTAGCAATCGGTCTTCTACCGCAGAAAAATGCTGTCCGATAATCGTTGCTGCTTGCTCGTGGTTGATTCGCTCGCCCAATTGGAAGTACTGGCCTAATGGTCGCCCGACCCAATAGACTAAGCTCCCCACAGAAACCGCAATAAAACTGTAAAACAAAATCTGTCGGACGAAGGTGTTGAACCAAAACTGAGATTCCAGGAGCACAAAGCTCAAAAACAAGGCAAGAATCAGACCTAGCCACAGCAAACCGCCTTTGATGATTTGATTCAGATAGTACTTCCGAATGAATCGGTCGAGTTTCTCGATTAATGATTGATATTGAGTGCTATTAGACATATATTTCCTTACTTGTTATTGTATAAACCTTCCCTTGCGGTAAAGATTGCATCGGGAAAGCGAATTATTAACACTGTTTTCTCTCTTATCGTTCCCCAAGTTCAATCCGCCATTCGATCATCGACAGATTAACAAGGGATATGTCATCAAGTTTTATCTACTCACCAGCTTTCCCTCGAGCGACGAAAATACTGCTTCTTCATTGCGCCGACAATTGGGCATAAAAAAAGGCCGGGGTCAAATCGAACCCGACCCTTTTATGGAAGAATGTCAGCCAAAGCCGAAAATTGCTGCGCCTTTTTCGCACTGCGGTCCGAAGCTTCGCGGTTTGTTATTCACTTCTTTTTACCGAGAAATATCGTAAGTTGAAACGTAAGACATCCTCATTGCTTTTGATAGAAACCGCTCATTTTCGAGGGTAAACCCTTTGTTAAAGGTTTGATTTGTAGCAAATTATCATCAACATCGGCATTCCTTGTTCTTCGGTTTATGATATGTGTAAAGGGGTAAATTTCCCCCGCAAAAAGGCGGTATTATTCCATCATTTCAATGCTATTGCTAATGAATTCGTTCAGTGCTTCACCTTGTAACATATTTTGATTGAGACGAGCTAAATCAAACAGGTATTTGGCAAAGCGCTCTTTTTTCTCTTCGGAGCGCATCCGCACTAATTTTTGATTGACTAAGGGGTGATTGGTGTTGATGACCAACTCATACATATCCGGCATTTGATTCATATCCATGCCTTGCATTTGTTGCATTTCCTTCATTCGTCGCATAAACTCAGGTCTTGTAATCATGACCGGGTGATCCTCCGGCGACAGGGCCTCCAATTTTATTTTCTGATTTTCTGGGACTACTATCTTAAAAATTTGCTCCACCTTCTCCTTGTGTTTTTCGTCCAATTGGTCTTCGATCTCTTCGCCCTTATCTATCAGCTTATCCGGTGTCGTAGAGTCAACGCGAACAAATCGCATTTTTTCTTCTTTTTGCTCCAACTGCTGAATGAAGTGGGTATCAATTACCGCATCCATAACTAACACATCATAGCCTTTTGCTTTTGCGGCCTTAATATAACTCGTATGAGAATCCTTCTGCGGGGTATAGAGGAAGGTTAAAACGTCATTTTTATCGGTTTGCTCGTCTTTAATTTTCTCTTTGTACTCTTCAAAGGTGAGGTATTCGCCTTCCGTGTTCTTGAATAAGCTGAATTCCTTCACTTTATCATAGAATTTATCTTCAGATAGCATACCATACTTCACAAAGACGTTAATTTCATCCCATTTTTTCTCGAAGTCCTTGCGATCCTCGTTAAATAAGGCCTTGAGTTTTTCAGCCACTTTCTTTGTGATATATCCCGTTATTTTCTTGACGTTTCGATCCGACTGTAAATAGGAACGAGACACATTCAGTGGTATATCCGGTGAGTCGATCACTCCGTGCAGCAGGGTTAAAAACTCCGGCACGATTTCTTTTACCTCGTCAGTGACATACACCTGATTGCTATAGAGGTGTATTTTGTTTTTTTGTACCTCGAGTTGGTTGGTGATTTTGGGGAAGTAGAGAATTCCGGTTAAGTTAAAGGGGAAATCTATATTCAAGTGAATCCAAAACAATGGAGGAGAGCTGTAGGGATACAACTCCTGATAAAAATCCTTATAGTCCTGGTCTTCTAATTCATTGGGGTTCTTTTTCCAACAGGGGTCGGGGTTATTGATAATATTGGGCACCTCTTTTTCCTCTGCATCTTCTCCTTCTCCTTCCGTGATTGTTTTGGTACCAAACTGGATTTCAATCGGTAAAAATTTGCAATACTTCTCCAGAAGTTCTTGAATGCGAGACTCCTCCAAAAACTCTTTTTCCTCATCTGCAATATGTAAAATAACATCCGTCCCTCGCGTTTGGCGATTTCCCGTATCAATTTCGTAAGCCGGCTCTCCTTCGCAACTCCATTTAGCGGCCGAGTCCTCATTTTGATAAGAGACGCTATCGACTTCAACTTTTTCCGCGACCATAAAAGCAGAATAGAAGCCCAGACCGAAGTGTCCAATTATAGAACTATCGTCCTTGTATTTCTCCAAAAACTCATGAGCGGAAGAAAACGCTACCTGATTGAGATATTTTTTCATTTCCTCTTCCGTCATTCCCAATCCAAAGTCTCGAATAGTCAAGGTTCCCTTATCCTCATCCAGAATCACCCGAATGGTTAAGTCTCCCAATTCCCCCTCGTAATCGCCTTTGCGGGCCAGGGTCTTTATTTTCTCTGTTGCATCAATTGCATTGGCAATGAGTTCCCTAAGGAAAATCTCTTGATCTGAGTACAAGAATTTTTTAATAATCGGAAATATATTTTCCGTCTGTACAGAAATTTGACCTTTTTCCATAACTACAATATTTTAACTTGTTTCTATCAAAACGCATTCCATCTCAGGAGCTCCGCCAAATTGGCGTTTGAGTGTTTCCTTTGCCCTGCCATTCCGTCCGACTTAAGGGTTTCCAACTGAATAAGGGATGAGAAGTTGATTTGGTTCTTGATTTCAATTCTCAGGCAGATGATGAAATGAGGGGGAGTTGCAAAGCCGTTGGACTATACCCCTCCTGATCACACCTTCTCTTCAACCACGGGGTCAAAGATACCCGCTGAGGGTTTGAGCGTGGCCATTTCCAAGGAAGTATTATATCTGAGTTGGAATCAAACATCTAGGGTGCAAAAAAGTTACCAGGATAATAAGCCACGCATAAAAACTGAAGTGCCTCCACCGTCACTATCTGTGGTCAGTACGACCTCATAAGAGTTTTCCCCCAATTGGTTTAGGATTGAGATCGCTTCAACCTTTAAGGGCTCTTCCGGCGATTCAATGCGGGCCCAGTGCGTTTTATCGGGCGCACTATAGAGCGGAACGACCCCGATAAAACTGCCCAGAATATCTCCATCATTATAGGAATCATCTGAAACTTCAACAGAGGAGGTAACAAAGGCATATTTTCCATCGGAGGTAACGGTTGCTCCTGAAAAGCCCGATGTCGATCCATCTATACCGGGCAGTTCAAAGGTCTTGAATTTTACAGGAGGCAGAGCTCCCTTTTCTTTCATATAGATTAAAAACGCGCGGCTATCGATGGTAAACATGAGGTTCGTAGTTCGAGTAAAAAAATATAAGGTATTTGAAGAGAAAGCGAGTCCTTCCAAATTGAATTCGCTTCTCTCCATTCCGGCGATTTGCGCCAGGGAGTCATAAAAGTTCGTGATGCTGTACCGTTCGGTCTCTACAGAGTCCCCGTCGATACGAATGTGAATCATAATATCCCTTTCCGGTGTTTCTGAACCAGACCCCAGTGCGATCATCTCCCCGGGACCTATCTGTTCCAGAGCTTCAAAGTCGGGTTTTGTCGCCTTGGGAAGTCTCACCTTTTCTAATGGGCCATCAAATGGAATAAGCGCATGTTGTCGTAATATTTGGAAATCCGAGTCAAGATGAAATAAGTAGGGGTTGTCATCACAGACGGTAAAGATGTCTTCACCGAGAACAACTAAGCCCGATGCGCTTTGCACCTCTTGGTGAACAGTAGAATCGGTAATTTCAAATTCAGCCTTCTGACAACTCAATAAGGTAAGTAAAAGAAGTCCCGGAAGTATTCGAGTCATAATATAAGGAATTGTGCGATGAGTTTATCATCTATCAATAATACGTAAAGATACTTTCCTCCATGAAAAAACCTGGCGATCCATAGGTGAAAAAGATACTAGTTCATTCAAAGCGAGAAGAAAGGAATTAAGGATATTACTCATCCTGAAATGTGCTTTGATCGGCTGATGTAAGTACGACCCATTGTATCGTTTCATCTAAATGAATGCGCTGATGGCGATGAGTGGGTAATTTAAAGCTCGGGCGCTCTGAAGTATCCGATGAGGGAAGAAAGTAGCCCAATACTGTTTCTCCAAACCTTTTAATTCGCTCTTCCACTTCTGCGAATGTCGTAGGCCCTGTTTCCAGTTGATAGTTGTAAGAGTCGCGAAACACAATTTCTGCTCCTCCTACGGTAAATAATTCGTTATACACGCTGTATAATTCTCTACGCAGAGCCATTTGTGCCAATAGGTGACTCAGAATGATAGGGCCAATAATTACTTCCGTTTGAAAGCGCCGAATGAGGCCCTGGTTACTGGGGTCAGCTAATTCCATTATGACCTGCGGCTTTGCCTGATATTCCTTCAATACCTCCTTGAGAAGAATATATCCGACGATGGTTCTCGCATCTGCCTCTTCTTCTTCAGCCAGACGATCAGATCCCGCCATGACAATTTTATCATATTTCTGGGGTTCAAGTCGGCGAATTTCTGATTCTTTGACATAATCGGCTTCGATTTGATTGAGATGTACTCTGTTAGGGTTCAGTTCTATGCCCTGAAGCTCTTGTTTTCGTTCATCCAAAGGACGAAGAGAGGCCACGGTTATTTCGTACTGTTCTCCCGGATAGGTTCCAAGTTCATACAAAAGAGCCGGCACGTGATGGTTCCAACCGAGGAGAAGGATTTTTTTACGCCTCGATACTGTTGAGATGGGGTGTTGAGTTCTGGCTTCTTGGTCTGATTTCATTTCCGCAGAGGCAGATGGAGCATCCTCCGGCTGAATATCTTCAGCTGTTCGTGCCATCAGAATAATTCGGTCACCTTTTTTGAGTATGAATTCATCGGGGATATTGAGCATGGGCTGAAAGCCATTCCCTTGTGGCCGCACGACACCCATAACGAGTGCTCTTGGAAACCTCGCCCTCCAATGGCTGTGTGGTTTTCCCTCCCATTCCGGATAATTGCGCGCAAAGATATTACTTCGGAAGTTTTGCGCCAGAAGTTGGTTATACACCGTAGAAAGCCCCGGATGGCGTAAGTTTTGTGCCAACAGTCGGCTCATGATGCCATCACCTGAGATGATTTCCAGTGGGCCGTCATAGGCTCGGTAAGCTGCCTTGATTTTACTGTTATCCTGCATCTCTGCTACTACATATGGGCGCTTGTCGAACGGAAGAGCGGCGACTTCGACACTTAATGATAGTAGGGCTTTAATGGTTTGTATGTCGGGGGTGAGTAGTTTGTTTTCCGGTGCTGTGGCCGAGGGAAGAATTATGGCTGAGGCGTGAGCACTATCGACGCGTTTGAGATGTTCCTGATCTATTGCCTGTCCGGATCGGAATATGATTTCGTGGGCTTGATTCCCTATCACGGGGTGATCTTTGAGTTCCTGAACTCTATCGGGGTTGACATCATCTGCCAGGATAATGAGTTGAAAGGATCGCGTACCTCTGGATCGGAGAAATCGATGCAAGCGACCTTCTGAAGAGTAGAGTTCTGCAGCAATATGTATGCTTCTATTTGTCCAACCCAGGATCACGAAATGATTTTTTGCGACAACTGGGGTTAAGCCTTGTTCAAGGCTTCGAATTTTGCGATTGAGCCAAGTAGTAATAATAGCCACCAGCGAGCCCAGAAAGACCACATAACCCGCTACGGTGAGGATGGTAGAAATCACCCGTCGCCAAAACCCTTCATCGTCGCCGAGGTAGCCGGGATCTGTCAATCGCAAAAAGGCCCACCAAAGCACTTCTCCCGCACCTTCATCTGCATCTGCGACAGGCCAAATCAGCAAAGCGCCTACGATGGATATCAAACCAATAAAAGCCGCAACGAATAACAGTTGATACTGAACGCCTTTAATAAATTGACGTTCCAAAAAGAATTGAAACCGCTGTCTGAGTCGGAGTTTTGTCATGATAGAAGATGCTTATGGTTTATTAGGTCCTCTCCCCTAAGCCGAAAGTGCATGCATTTTTCGTCCTTTGGGCCGAAGCCTTCACTGTCGATCGTTCACTTTCCTGATCTCAGGAACAAATTATTACAATAGTACAAGTCATTCCGATTTTGCTGTTAATAGTCGATCAAGTTCGTGGGTTAAGCCATTGATAAATTTTTGTTTGCCAGCGATATATATCTAAAAACTACTCTGTTTTCCATATAGTTCATAAATAAAAGAGGGTTTAAAGGTGTGTGGAAGGTAAGAAATATTTTGCTCTTGATGGTGGCGGGCGCTGGCCCGCCACCATCGGGTGAGGGATAGTAAGGGCGCGACCGAAGGGAGCGGTCCCGAGATCGCCAATTGGCGATCTCGAGGACGGAACCCCTGCATAGCCCGACCCCGCTATTAGCGAGGCTAACTGCGAGCTATAGCGGGGGCACCCCCTAAAAACAATACCTTTAAAAAACATAGAGGTTTTACACATCCTAAGGGTTATCATTTTAAATTGTAAAAAAGAATTGGGAATTTTGGAAAAAAAGCGTTATTTTTCAAATCACGTATTGAATTTGCTGGAGGGATGAAAATCGTTCGGCGGCATAAATAAAATTAACATATGGGATTTACAAAGGAAATATTAGAGAAAAACAATAAGTGGGTCGATCAAAAACTCAGTGAAGACCGGCATTATTTTGAGGACATGTCCAAAGGGCAATCGCCGGAAGTCATGTGGATTGGTTGTGCTGATAGTCGCGTTCCTTCTTCGCTGGTAACGGGTAGCAAGCCGGGGGATATGTTTGTCCATCGGAATATTGCGAATATGGTGGTGCACACAGATTTTAACCTTATGAGCGTGTTGTATTATGCTGTAAAGCACCTAAAGGTGCCTCATATAGTGGTCTGCGGACACTATGGCTGCGGAGGAGTATCCGCGGCGATGACTCACGATGATTATGGCTTGTTGAATAAGTGGATTCGTAATATTCGCGATGTGTACCGTTTGAACCAGGCGGCTCTGGAGGAGGTCGAAAACATGAATGATAAAGTCAACTTACTCGTCGAATTTAATGTCATAGAGCAAGTTCGGCATTTAGCTGAGACTTCTATCGTTCAGGAGGCCTGGAAAGAGGGGCAGTCCTGTGAAATACACGGTTGGGTGTATGATCTGAAGTCTGGAGCCATCAAAGATTTAGACTGCTCGATATCGGATACTTCTGCTATGGAGGATATCTATAAATTTGACTTTAATTCTTCGGACGCCTAAGAAGCTATTCAACAATTCTTGATAGCTCTTATGCGAACTGCATTTGACTTCTGATTCTAAAAATAAAATCAGTGGTGTATCTTTTGGCGCACCTGCCTCTATACTATTATATAGGTCGGGAGCCCAGAGGAGTGAGTAGTTGACGTGCTATGTATATCATTCAAAAAATTCTCTGTGGTTGGCCCCAGAGCCGGGCTCTTCTGAATACTATGATAATAGCCCTTTCGATCTCCGGCAATT
>JAWLFI010000005.1:33699-35545 GCA_041685645.1 Saprospiraceae bacterium
CTTTTCCTTTTTGGGGTATGAAATGAGCGCTAGTTCACTTCAAGTAGTTTTACCCGTTGGCATTAGTTTTTACACTTTTCAAACGCTAAGCTATTCTATAGACATATATCGCAAGAAGTTGCAGCCAAGACTTGATTTTATAGCCTTTGCTGCTTTTGTCAGCTTTTTCCCTCAGCTTGTCGCCGGCCCTATAGAAAGAGCCTCTAACTTACTTCCCCAATTTCAATATCCTCGTAGTTTTAATTACTCTTTAGCTGTAGATGGTCTACGTCAGATTCTCTGGGGACTATTTAAAAAGGTGGTGATTGCGGATAACTGTGCAATTATTGCTAACTATATGTTTGCTCATTCCGCTGAGATGGAGGGGAGTGGTTTGTTGCTCGGGGCGATTTTTTTTGCCTTTCAGATTTACGGTGACTTTTCGGGATATTCGGATATTGCCATTGGGGTTGCGCGCTTATTTGGGTTTCAATTGATGCGCAATTTTGCATTCCCTTATTTTTCTCGTGATATTGCAGAGTTTTGGCGGCGGTGGCATATTTCTCTTTCGACCTGGTTTCGCGACTATTTGTACATTCCTCTAGGCGGTAGCCGAGGAGGGACCGGAATGAAAGTGCGCAATACTTTTATCATTTTCGTGGTCAGCGGGTTTTGGCACGGGGCGAACTGGACATTTATTATTTGGGGTCTGCTAAATGCTTTATATTTTTTGCCCTTATTGCTCAGCGAAAATAATCGGCGCCACATAGAAATCGTTGCAAGAGATAGAAAATGGCCCACGCTAAGGGAAGGTGGTTTGATGCTGAACACTTTCATCCTCACTGTTCTGGCCTGGATTTTCTTTCGCGCTGACTCCCTGAGTCATGCTCTGGAGTATTTGAGAGGAATATTTTCACGCAGTTTCTTTAGTTGGCCGAATTTTGAACTCATTGAAAGTATGGCAACGAGCAGTTTGTTAGTAGTCTTTTTTCTTATTGTTGAGTGGTTTGGTCGCAAGGGGCAATATGGTCTCGATCGTATAGGGTATACCTGGCCTAGAGCTTATCGATGGGGCTTTTATGTCTTTATTATTTTTCTCATTGGTATGTATTTGCCTACTACAACGACACCTTTTATTTATTTTCAATTTTAAATTATGGAGCAATTCTTAAAAAACGGGATTCTTTTTGCGCTTTTTACGGCTATTGGTTATATCGCCTTAACCATTGTCTGGGGTAGCGTCATGCCTTATAACTATTTGCGTCCTAACCTTAATTATCGAATGGGGAGCTACGGGCATATGTTTTCGCGTGTACAAGAAGCGGAAAAAGCAAGACAAGTAGATGTTTTGGTCATGGGCTCTTCGCATGCCTACCGGGGTTTTGATCCCCGAATATTTGAAACAGCGGGAATAGACCTTTTTAATTTTGGCTCTAGTTCTCAAACTCCTTTGCAGAGCAAGGTGCTATTAGAAAGATATATAGACTCGATTGGAGCCGGAACGGTAATCCTGGAAGTATACCCAGCGCTTTTTGGTTCTGATGGTGTGGAGTCTACCTTAGACTTGATCGCTAATACCCCAATCGACTGTTCAACCTTTGAATTGGTTAGGAAAGTAAATCACATCAAGACCTGGAACACTTTTATTTATGGTATCGTTATGGAGTGTATAGGAAAAAGGGAGGCGTTTGAAGAGAAGGCTCAGAAAAAGGAGGATCTGTATATTTCAAATGGCTATGTCGAGAAAGAACTATCTTATTTCGATGGGGAGATGAAAGATTCTTATTCTCTATCTGAGTTTAATCCCGAACAGTTTCAATACTTTGAAGAAACGCTTCATCTACTAAAAGAGCGAGGAACTGAGGTG
>JAWLFI010000108.1:0-9238 GCA_041685645.1 Saprospiraceae bacterium
AACTCCCCTTTGTTATGGGATGTGTTTGCCATTAGTACCTACTTCACAGTTTCTTTGCTTTTTTGGTACACTGGACTTGTTCCCGATTTTGCTACGGTAAGGGATAGAGCAAAAGGCTTGCGAAAAAAATTGTATAATGTTTTGTCATTTGGCTGGACGGGGTCAGCAAAACACTGGCAGCGTTGGGAGTCTCTTTCTCTTGTTCTTGCCGGATTGGCAACTCCTTTGGTGCTTTCTGTGCACACTATTGTGAGTTTTGACTTTGCTACTTCAGTTGTTCCCGGTTGGCATACCACTATATTTCCTCCTTATTTCGTTGCTGGAGCCATTTTCTCCGGTTTTGCCATGGTGCAGACCTTGATGTTAATGGTTCGTAAAGTTTTGAATTTACAGGACTACATTACGATTGGACACATTGAAAGCATGAATAAGGTTATTCTATTGACCGGGACAATTGTAGGAGTAGCTTATTTAACAGAATTATTTATTGCCTGGTATTCTGGCTATGTCTATGAGCAATTTGCCTTCTATAATCGAGCTTTAGGTCCTTATTGGTGGGCATACTTTGCTATGATGACTTGTAATTTAGTCTCTCCTCAGATTTTTTGGTTCCGTAAGATGAGAAGGAATGTATTTGTCACTTTCGTGATGTCTATTTTCGTGAATATTGGTATGTGGTTCGAACGCTTTGTAATCATTGCTACGACATTGGCAAGAGATTATCTCCCTTCAAGTTGGAGTTATTATGTGCCGACCTGGGTGGAAGTAGGTATTTTCTTAGGAACTTTAGGTCTGTTTTTTACTTTGTTTTTGATTTTTGTTCGCGTGGCTCCCGTGGTCGCAATCGCCGAAGTAAAATCAATCCTAAAAACAAATGGAGATCAGTACTTAGAGGGGAATCGAAAATATATTGAAGAGAAACAATTCTCTGGAGAAAAAGTATAATTAAACAACTATGGCAAATCAGCGAGTTATATTCGGTTTGTACGATGATGAAACGGATTTGTTGTCCGCGGTAAAGCAGGCGAGAAGTGAACATCTTAATATAATGGATGTCTTTACTCCGTTTCCGGTGCACGGCTTAGATCCACTACTTGATTTGAAGGAGTCCAGACTACATATTATCGGATTTGTCTTTGGACTTATTGGGACGATTACTGCTTTCGGTTTTATGACATGGGCCTTAGCTTCTAATTGGCCTATAATATATGGTGGGAAACCCTATTGGCCAGTTCCATCCTTTATTCCCATTACCTTTGAATTGACAGTACTCTTTGCTAGTATTGGTATGGTTGTAACTTTTTACACCGTTTGTGGCATGGGGCCCGGTATTAGTAATCCGACCTTGCATGATAGAATTACAGATGACAAATTTTGCGTAGCTTTTGAGTTGGGCGAAGAGGATGACTCGGATAAAAGTAAATACGAGAAGTATTTTGAAGCTACCGGGGCTTCTTTAGTGGATATAAAGACAATATAAATAGAAACTAATGTTGAAAGCGAATCACATTTTTAGTCGATGCTTACTCTTTGGATGCTTTTTGGTCGTGATGTACTCTTGCTCTCCGGCTGGTGGAGATAACCCAGGGAGTGATTATGTGCCGGACATGAAGCACGGGATTGCCTATGAGGCGAATTACTACGATTTTTACCGATTTAACACCTGGGGATCGCAAGAAGAGTATCACGAGCTGGCTTCTCCAAGAAAGCCCATCTCTGGGAGTATCCCGAGGGGGTACGCCGGCATGTCTACCAAAGGTGGAGTAGCAAATAGTGCGGCCATGCAGCGGGTGGATAATGAAATTGCACCCAACGGCTTCGTTCCTTATTATTACGAAGATACTGAAGAAGAGAGAGAACGGGCTACTGAAGAGATCCAAAGTAATCCATTTCCCATTACTGAAAAAGGATTAGAAAAAGGTGAGATGCTATACGATATTAATTGTGGTATATGTCATGGAGAAAAGGGAGATGGTCTTGGCTATTTAGTTCGAGATGATGGTGGTGTTTATCCCGCTCAACCAGCAAATCTTATATCGGATGAATTTATTGAGGCTAGTCCGGGTCGATTTTACCATTCCATTATGTATGGGAAAAATGTAATGGGCTCGTACAAGGATAAATTATCCTACAAGGAGCGATGGGATGTCATACACTATATAAGAACCCTTCAAGCTAAAGAAAAGGAGTTGGTTTATTCCCCAGAAGAAAATTCATTGAATTCATATGCTGTACCGATGTCAGATGTTGATAATGCAGTGGATTCGATTGGCGATAAGGAGAATACAGATGAAGTAATTGGAGCGATTTTAGACTAAAGTTATTGTTCCTGCGATTTGCAGGATGCTTAATCATAGAACATAGAATTTACACGAATGGAAAACGTCAAACTGGTGCAGAACTTCGCGTTCGACAATAGAATTAAAAAGGTCCTGTTTGCTTTTATGGGGGTTGGTATCCTGTGTATCCTTATTAATTTCTTAGTTGATAACGAACACTATACGCGGCTCTGGTCTAATTTGTTACACAATACTGTTTTCTTTACCGGTATTGCACTGATGAGCTTATTTTTTCTGGCTGCTAATGTTATAGCAGAGTCTGGATGGTACACTGGCTTCAAGCGAATTTGGGAGGCCATGTATGGCTTTCTTCCTCTTGGATTAGTTTTATTAGTCCTGATTGGTGTAGGGACCATATTTGACTGGCACTACTTATATCATTGGTCGATTGATGAGGAAGTGGCCAATGACCCATTACTTCAATCAAAATCCTCATTCCTAAATAGTGGTTGGTTCATTGCGGCTACTGTTGTTTTTGGCGGTATTTGGGTTTTAATAGGCAGAATTATTAGAAGGAACTCTATCCGCGAAGATCAGGAGGGGGATATGTCTTTTACCTTTCACAAAAGAATATATAAATGGTCAGCGATTTTCCTTCCGGTGGGCGCATTTACCGCAGCTGCAGTGATATGGCTTTGGGTCATGAGTGTTGACCCACATTGGTATAGTACTCTTTTTGCCTGGTACACTATGATTAGTTGGTTAGTGGCCTTGTTTGCCCTTACTTTAATTGTCTTGTCCTATTTAAAGTCACTGGATTATTTCCAAAATATTACTCAAGAACACATTCATGATTTAGGTAAATATTTGTTTGCCTTCAGTATTTTTTGGGCTTATCTATGGTTTTCTCAATATATGCTGATATGGTACGCTAATGTAGGCGAGGAAACCATTTATTTTCGTCATCGAATCGATGAATACCCCGTCCTATTTTATGGCAATTTTGTGATTAATTTCATACTGCCGTTTTTTGTACTCATGAGAAATGACACAAAAAGGAAGTATGGGACTGTACTTTTTGCCGCTATTTTCGTTTTTATTGGACATTGGATTGATTTCTTTTTAATGCTAAAACCGGGAATACTACATACTGAACACGAGATTTCTCATCATGCACATGATGCTATAGAAGAGAGTGCTCATCATGCTTCATCATCATTTGAAGCGGGTTTTACAATTCCCGGACTGTTAGAGATTGGAATTTTTGTTGGATTTCTAGGTTTGTTCTTATACTTGTTCTTTCAACGACTCGCCAAAGCGAATTTGGTGCCGGAAAAGGATCCGTACTTAGAGGAAAGCCTTCATCATCACGTGTAACATGAATAATACAATCGGAAATACACTGAAAAATATAATATAATGGTAATTCTATTAAGTGTTTTGATACTTGCTCTCCTGGTCATAGTCATTGTCCAGATTGGCAAGGTTACTGAATTGGCTGCGGCTATTCGGGGCGAAGAAGATGCGCAACGGGAAAGTGATTATTGGAACTCCAGGTTAGGTGTTGCATTTATGGTGCTGTTTCTTGCGGCTACTATTATTTCCGCCATATACTACAAAAACTGGATGCTGGGTTTTGGTCCCCATGAAGCTGCATCTGAACACGGTATAAGTGTGGACTCGATGTTTGCAATCACTCTCTTTTTTACCGGAATTGTTTTTGTCATTACCCACATTGCCTTATTTTGGTTTGCATACAAGTATCGATATAATCCCAATCGAAAAGCGATATTTAATGCTCACGATAACCGACTTGAAATAATCTGGACCATAGTACCGGCTATTGTTATGGCAGTATTAGTAATTTACGGATTAGATGCCTGGAATAAGGTGATGTCTGATGTTGGCCCGGATGAGGATTTCATAGAACTAGAAGCCACCGGCATGCAATTCTCATGGTTGTTGAGATATCCCGGCGAGGATGGTGAATTGGGTGCGAGAGATTACCGCAAAATTGATGGTACCAATCCTCTGGGCCAAGTATGGGAAGAAACTGCAAACCTAGATGATTTCCATCCCTCAGATATAGTATTACCTGTCGATAATAAAGTTCGCGTTAGAATAACCGCCAGGGATGTTCTTCATAATTTTTACCTTCCCCATTTCCGCGTAAAAATGGATGCCGTGCCTGGAATGCCAACATACTTCGTATTCACTCCTACGAAAACTACAGAACAGTATCGAGAGGAGTTAAAGAAATACCCTGAATATAGAGTGCCGGAGGATCCCGATGATCCTGATGGCCCCGAAAAATGGGAAACTTTTGATTACGAGCTTGCTTGCGCAGAGCTTTGCGGAAATGGTCATTTTTCTATGAAAAAAACCGTAAGAATTGTTACTGAAGAGGAATATCAAGAGTGGCTAAAGGAACAAAAATCTTATTATCTATCCAATATCAGAAATTCTGAAAATGATCCATTTGCCGGAGAGTTATTATCATTTGAGGTAGAGACTGGCATCAATACCTTTACCACTACTTATGAGTTATTATCCTCTATGGATGATGAAGCGTTAAAGGACTTGCCAGCTGATGACTTGACCGAGTCTATTCTTTTAGATAGATTTTTCCTGCCAGAAAAGGATGAATTAGGTGAAGTTTCCTTAGGCGCTTTAGATCAAGTGGTAGAGTATCTGAATGAGATGCCACAGTTGAGAGTGCGACTTGAGCCTGAATCTGATAATCAGGAATTAAATTACAATAGAATGTTATCTGTAGAGAACTATTTAAGCTCGCGTGGTATTAAGAAGGAAAGAATAGTTCGCCCTGATGTCGAAGAAGTCGATGCAGAAATATAAATCGAAAAGTTTTACAAACTCAGCTTATGTCAACTGAAATACAGCAAATTAATACGGATGAGCTCATCGAGAAATATGGTCACGATGACCATTTTCACGAACTAGAGCATGAAGAACACGACAAGTATCAGTCCAACTTCATTTCGCATTATATTTTTTCGATGGATCACAAGATGATTTCAAAACAATTCCTTATTACTGGAATGTTTTGGGCGATTATTGGTGGTGCAATGTCACTGATATTTAGGATGCAATTAGGCTTTCCGGAGGAAAGTCTTGCCTGGTTGCAGCCAATTCTTGGTAAATGGATAGTAGTTAATGAAGCAGGCATAGGAACTTTATCGCCTGACTTTTACTACGCATTAGTTACTATGCATGGTACTATATTGGTGTTTTTTGTTTTGACGGCCGGGCTTTCGGGTACCTTTAGTAATTTACTTATTCCCTTGCAAGTTGGCGCAAGGGATATGGCATCTCCTTTCATGAATATGTTGTCCTATTGGTTTTTCTTTTTAGCCGGTGTTGTTATGTTCTTTTCTTTGTTTGTTAGCACGGGACCGTTTATGGGTGGATGGGTTGCTTATCCTCCGCTCTCTGCTCTTGAACAGGCATCGAGTGGGTCGGGTGTAGGTATGACACTTTGGTTGGTCTCCCTTGCTCTTTTTGTGGTCTCTATCCTCCTTGGTGGGATCAACTATATATCCACAGTGATCAACATGAGAACTAAGGGACTTAATATGTGGAGACTTCCCCTCACTATTTGGGCCTTCTTAATTACGGCGGTAATTGGTCTGCTAAGTTTCCCCGTTTTGTTCAGTGGATTCTTGCTATTGATTTTTGATAGAAGTTTTGGAACGAGTTTCTATCTCAGTGAAATTTTTATCGGCGGAGAAGCTTTAGATCACGTCGGTGGTAGTCCTATTCTTTACCAACACCTGTTTTGGTTTTTAGGACACCCTGAAGTTTACATTATTGTACTGCCGGCATTCGGGATTGTTTCTGAGGTACTATCCGTTCATTCGCGTAAGCCAATTTTCGGATATAAAGCGATGGTTTTTTCAATTTTGGCTATTGCGTTCCTGAGTTTCTTAGTTTGGGCTCACCACATGTTTATGGCTGGAATTAATCCTTTCATCGCAATGATTTTTGTGATTTTTACATTGATTATAGCTGTTCCATCAGCGGTGAAAGTCTTCAACTGGATTGCCACCTTGTACGGTGGGAATATTAGGTTTAATTCCGCCTCACTCTTTGGAATAGGATTCGTATCTATGTTCATCAGTGGCGGTTTAACAGGTATATTTTTGGGGAACTCAGCTATAGATATTCAAATGCACGACACTTATTTTGTTGTTGCTCACTTTCATATTGTAATGGGAGTAGCGGCTTTCTTTGGAATGTACGCCGGTATTTATCACTGGTTTCCAAAAATGTACAGTCGATTCATGAATGAGACTTTGGGCAAAATTCACTTTTGGGTTACCCTCGTAGGAGCATATGTCATTTTTTGGCCCATGCACTATCTGGGAATTGCCGGAGTTCCACGACGCTATTATAGTTTTGACAATTTTGACACCTTTAATGAATTCGCCACGATGAATCAGGTGATTACTGTAGCTGCACTTATCGTATTTGCCGCTCAGTTGATATTTGTAGTGAATTTTTTCTACAGTATCTGGAAAGGTAGAGAAATGAAGGTTCAAAATCCATGGGGCGCTACTACCTTAGAGTGGACTACACCTATTAAGAATATTCATGGGAATTGGCCGGGTAAAATACCTACAGTTCACCGCTGGTGCTATGACTACAGCAAGGATGAGGATAGTGATACTGATTATGTACCACAGGTAGTACCTCTTGCGGAAGGTGAAAAAACTGATGGAGCACACTAGCTCCTCATAAATTTTGATAAATGCTAAATGAATCTGAAACAATGAGCCATTCTTATTCCAAACCAATAAAGGTTTTGGATAAGTTTACTGCGGTTTCGTCTTTATTTAAGATGCGGCTGAGCCTACTCGTTGTTTTCTCCTCTTTACTAGGAGCGATCATTGTAGGAGGTTTAAGTTCACTGACATTTGTTGATTTTCTTTTATTAGCAATAGGTGGTTTACTGGTAAGCGGAAGTGCATCTGGGTTAAACCAATGGTTTGAAAAAGATTTCGACAAGCTCATGATAAGGACTCGGGAAAGGCCTTTAGTAACCGGCATGCTATCTACTCCCTTTGCTCTTATCCTTATAGGAGTATCCGCCATAGTTGGATTATTATTGTTGTACCAGCTTCATCCAAAGGCGGCGTATTTGTCTGCTCTGGCATGGGTGTTATATGCTTTTGTATATACCCCGATGAAACGAATGTCTCCCTTTGCCGTATTTATAGGAGCTTTTCCGGGAGCGCTGCCCATTTTAGTGGGGACTGTAGCTGTTCAGGGAGAAATCACCTTTATTGCTTTTCTCCTTTTCAGTGTTCAATTTATCTGGCAATTCCCGCATTTTTGGGCTATTGCGTGGCTGTCCGACGCTGATTATAAGAAAGCTGGGTTTCACCTCTTGCCGAGTATTAATAGTAAAAAGGACGCTTCTGCTGCCTGGCAATGTGTTGTGTATTCACTTTTACTCATTCCGCTTACAGGTGTTTTACTTTTTAACGATTATCTCAACGGCTTCGGTTTTGCTATTATCAATTTAATCAACCTGGTTTATATCTTCTATGCCTGGAGATTGTACCGTACCCTGAGTGACCAAGCGGCTCGGAAGTTGATGTTTTTCTCCTTTGCCTATTTGCCTTTAGTGCTTTTGGGCTTTAGTTTTTTAATTAGCATCTAAATCGGAAAATGGAGCATACATTGTCAAAACGAAGTCTATATAAGTACGATACAAATAAATTTAGTTTGTTTATAGCAATGGGCAGTATTGTGATGATGTTTACTGCTTTTACTTCTGCTTATATCGTACGACAGTCCGCCGGAAATTGGTTAGAATTCCCCCTTCCCAATTTATTTTTCGTGAGTACAGCTATTATTGTGTTGAGCAGTTTGACGCTTCACGCCAGTTACTTCTCATTCACTAAAGGTCGGGAGATTGGGTATAAAGGATTATTGATACTCACCTTTGTATTGGGGATAGGTTTTGTTGTTACACAGTACATGGCGTGGATGGAATTATTCGCCATGGGCATTGATTTAAAGCGCAATCCTTCCGGTGCATTTGTCTATTTGATTTCTGGTACTCATGCCACTCATGTTTTAGGAGGAATTGCCACTTTGATCGTGGCATTAATTCATGCTTTTTCCTTACCCTTTCAAGTTACAGATAAACGAAAAAACAGATTTCAATTAGTGCTCTATTATTGGCACTTTGTTGATATACTTTGGATATATTTGCTTTTGTTTTTCTCTTTTCAGAGATAACGAAAATATAAAACACAACAATGGCAGAAGAAATACTACAAGAAAAAGAAGTCAAAGAAGAAGACAACTGGTCTGGCGGTAAATCCCCCTTCAAAGCTTCCTACGGGAAGATTATGATGTGGTACTTTTTACTTTCGGATGCATTTACTTTTGCCGGCCTTTTAATTGCGTATGGGGCCCTTAGATTTAGTACTCCCTCATGGCCGGTGCCTGACTTTGTGTTTTCTACTGCACCGTTTGGTATTTCCGGGGCTCCACTTATTTTCGTTACCATTATGTCATTTGTCCTTATCATTAGTTCTGGTACTATGGTGAGAGCGGTACAAGAAGGACATCGCGAAAATAAAAACGGGGTGGTGTTTTGGCTCCTGATGACAATTGTGGGAGGTGCTGGATTCTTGGGTTGTCAGGCCTGGGAGTGGAATAATTTAATTTCGGAAGAGCATATGACATTATACACCAACCCTTTTGGAACGCATACTGAAAGCGGAGTTTATCTGGAAGGTGATGGGCACTATGTAGAAGCTGGCGATGAATTTAAAGCAGGTGAATCCTATCTTATCCACAAGCACGATGGTGAATGGCATCCTTTACCTTATGAGACTGAGTCCGGAACGCAAAAAGTGCAACAATTTGGTCCGAAAGCGTTCGGAGCTTTGTTCTTCTTTATAACAGGATTCCACGGTTTTCAC
>JAWLFI010000006.1:0-35366 GCA_041685645.1 Saprospiraceae bacterium
AATGCCGCCAAAGGCGGTACTTCATTTTTCACCTTGCACTTGTTGGACACATTTTTTTCGCTCAGGTAGATTGAATTCGTAGAATCTCCAAGATCCTTCCCGCTACCCGCGAACGCAATTCCGCTCTGCGCGCCGCTATCACTGGTGATGGGTCCGGATTCCATTGCTGCACCGAGCGGTTAAAGAAAAAACATCTAAGAAAAGAGCGCCAAGGACCGGGCTGCCCTGCGCGCTGCCAACCCTATGATGGCAAAGCCATCATGCTCCGGGCATTGAATGGTGAAACGCCATCGGTCCCCGCGAAATGGAGCGTGCGCCGTGTAATCGGCGTAAATGACTTGTTGTCTGAGCCCGTGCACCGCACGGGCGAGTTAATTCATTTAGCGGAATGAGCGGCTAGGACCGATCGGAGAGCCATTCACAGCCCGAAGACTTTTTGGTTACTTTTTGGTCTTCAAAAAGTAACAATGAAAAAAGTGGGCGTGCAAGAGCGCAGGCCTAGTCAGAGCGGCAGAATGGTCCTCCACTTATTTTCTGAATTAGGATTTACAGGATGAATGAATGATGGGATGAACGGTGGTGTGGTTGAAAAGAAAGGTCCATTCCAGACCGCTATATTCTTCCCACCCATCGATTTGCGGTAGCGATGGGAAGGGAGCCACGCCGCAGGCGGTGGCTGTCCGAGCCATCTTTGATGGTGAAGGACGGAACCCCTGGACGTAGCGACCTGAGGGGCCTGAAAGGACCCTCAGGGACCGCCCAAAACATTAAAAAAGAAAACACCTATCTAATCATCTGATGATTTGGAACCATCGGATGTAGGGGGCGCCTGTTTTTTGGCGAGATATTCGGGGAGAGAGAGGCCGGCCTGATCCATGAAGTCGCTCAATGGGGGGATGGACTTGAACATGCCGTTGACGAAACCGCTGATATTCGATCCGTCGCCACCATCAAAAACCGTGACCTTGTCAAACTTGACATTCTGTATCGCTTTGGCCTGAATGCGCGCCAGCTCTTCAATCTTATCGACCATGAGCAGCCCAACGGCTGCCTGAGCATCGTTATTAGCTGCTGCGACAACTTCGGCAAAACCCTTGGCCTGAGCGTCGAGCACTTTTTTAATTCCTTCTGCCTCGGCATTATAATGGAAGAGAATGGCATCCGCCTCTCCTTGTGCTACTTTGCGCTGGCTTTCTGCTTCGGCCTCCGCCTCGAGAATTCTCTTTTCCTTTTCGATTTTGGCCTGAACCACTTCCTCGGCCCGTCGCGCGGCCAATTCTCGTTCCGCCTTTGCCAACTCGGCTTCTTTCTGCGCTATATAGGCCTCGCGTTCCGCCTCGGCTTTGGTCGTTTGCTCTGCCACATCGGCGCGCTTATTTGCATTCGCCTGGCGCTCGCGGCGCTCCGCATCGGAATCCGCAATTTCTATATCTGCCAGGTTCTTTCCCTTGATGGCCTGACTGCGCGCATTGGCTTCTCCAATCTCCGCCTTAGAATTTTCATCGGCAACGGACGTCCGCTTCTCCTGATCCGCTCTTGCCTGTCCGATGGCTCCCTTGCGCTCTTCGTCTGCGACTTCTACTTTGGCTGCATTGATGGCTTCCGAAGAAGCTTTTTTACCCAGCGCCTCAATGTATCCCGAGTCATCCTGAATATCTGTGACATTCACATTGATCAGCGTCAGTCCAATTTTCTTTAACTCCGTCTCCACATTATTCATCACGGAACTCAAAAACTTGTCGCGATCCGCATTGATTTCTTCGATATCCATGGTCGCTACGACTAAACGCAATTGTCCGAAAATAATATCCTTGGCGATATCTTTTATCTCAGCTTCTGACTTTCCCAGCAGTCTTTCGGCCGCGGTCTGCATAGTTCCTTCGTGATTGGAAATGGCGATGGTGAATCTCGAGGGCACATTCACTCGAATATTTTGCTTACTCAGCGCATTCTCCAGATTCACATCGATATTGATGGGCGACAAGTCCATATATTGATAGTCCTGCAGCACCGGAATGATGAAGGCCGCTCCCCCGTGAATACATCGAGCGCTTCCTTTCCCCGTATTACCGTAAATGACAAGCACCTGATCGGAGGGGCATCGCTTGTATCGCGAGATAAAAAACAAAAGGAGTAGTACGAAGAGCACGATAATCAATAGAGCCGGCAAAAATATCGACCCGCTATCGCCCGAGAGCCATCCATCGGACTGCGCCGAGAGCTGTAAGGGGTAAAAAAAGACAGCGAGGAGTGAACTCAGGGACAAAAACTTATACCGTTTCTTCATGTTGAGAGGGTTTTAATGCTTGTAATGGGCGGACGACGACGTGGTCTTCCTTATAATCTACGACTTCTATATCTTCTAAAAATGGGAGGGCTTCTCCCGTGGCGGAAATGGCATTGACTTCTCTATCTCTGCCATCGATGGGCAAAATCACCCGACCGCTACCGCCTTCCGGAATGGGCACGTACACATATCCCTTTTGATCCTGCGTTTCACTCATATACCAATTGCCCTCTTCCTGGCGCTTCCACAAAAATTTCAAGGCCGCCGACATCAACCACACGGCAATCAGCCCCGCCAGCAATCCCAGCAACACGGCCCATATCCACGTCCAGGGACTATTGATCGCCACCGCACGCACCGTCCAGGCAGCCACCGCCACAAAAATCAAAATCGACTTCACCACACCGAGCCCGCCACTATCTACGTCGGCATCGACATCGGCATCTCCCCCCAACGTAATCGACAGGACGAGCAGGACAACCACGATACTCGCGCAGATGGCTCCCAGCCAAAATAAATAAGGAAGATAATATTCCATAAAAATGTAAGTCTCGACAATAATAACCCCGTCCGGGAGAGATTAGTTTCTTTTTCACTGAGATTTCCGCAATTTTTTGGGGCCTCCCATCCGCCGATTGGCGGATGGGCGCTACGCTTCGCCACTCGTTCAGATTTTTCCCCTTCATCCCCCCGCCAACAAGTTGGGGGGATTCCGGGGCTTCACTCGGCCCCGCCCCTGACGGTGCGGGTCGCCCTCTCTTCGTTCGGGCCGGCTGCGCATCGCTAGTCCGGCGGTTCTGCTCCTCTTTCTATCCGATCAGAGCGGCTGATTTATTAGTTTCTTTTCGATTAGACTATTTTTTAATCACTAATTTTATATATTTGATTAAATTTTAGTCACATGCACATCAATACACATTCGCACTTTTCACTGGGCTACGGAACGGAGTCGCCCGAGCAGCTCGTACGCTCCGCAGAGCAGCACGGTTTTCGCCGATTGGCCCTAACCGACATCAACAATACATCAGGAGCCTTTCCCTTTTACCGCGCCTGTAAGGCCCGGGGGATAGCTCCGGTCCTCGGCATAGAATTTCGGCAGGACGGCGCCTTCTACTACATCGGCATCGCCCAAAATGAAGCGGGCTGGAAGGCACTCTGTGCATTGGAGACAGAGCATTCGGCCAGCGGTCAATTGCCCCGCATCGCGCCCGCACTGGATCAGGTGTATTTTATCTACCGCGAGACAGTAAAAGCACCGGAAGCGTTTAGAAGTAACGAGTTTCTCGGTCTGCGTCCCGCAGAGGTACATCGAATCCTACAGACGGAATGGAAGCACCACAAGGAGCGGCTCATAGCCTTTGAGTCCATTTTCTTCGCCACAGAAGCCGACTACCGCCTGCACCGCTTGTTGCGCTGCGTAGATCAAAATCTCATCATCAGCCGACTGCGGGCAGAGCAGTGCGCGCCCGCCTCCTCGCACTGGCGCAGTGCCGCTCAGGTTCAGCAGCACTGGATCACTTATCCGCAACTTTTGCTGCGTGCCGAAGCGCTGTTGGAAAGCTGCGAAATCGAGCTGAGCGTCGGGAAGCACAACAATCGGCAATGCTTCACGCAAAGCACGACGGAAGACATCCAATTGCTGCGCAAATTGGCTTACAGCGGCTGCATGCGCCGCTACGGCGGGGAGGACACCAAAGCCTGGGCGCGCCTGGAACAGGAACTGGCCGTCATCGAGCGAATGGAGTTTCCGGCCTACTTTCTGATCACCTGGGATATCGTGCGCTACGCGCAGTCGATGGGATACCACCACATCGGCCGGGGCAGTGGAGCCAATTCCATTGTAGCCTATTGCATGTATATCACCGATGTAGATCCCATGGCCTTAGACTTGTACTTCGAGCGCTTCATCAACCCCCACCGGGCGTCTCCGCCGGACTTTGACATTGATTTTTCGTGGGATGAGCGCGACGATGTAACGGACTATGTTTTCAAGCGCTACGGCGCGGAGTACACGGCACTGCTCGCCACCTACAATACCTACAAAGCGCGCTCCATCATCCGGGAACTGGGCAAAGTAGTGGGTCTGCCCAAAGACGATATAGACCGGGTCATCACTCACCCTCAAGACAAAGGGCATCATCCCTATGCACAAATTATTCAGAACTATGGGCAGCGACTCGAGGGCATGCCTCATTACCTGTCCATTCACGCCGGCGGCATTCTCATTGGAGAGCGCTCGCTGCACCATCACACGGCACTCAAGCACATGCCCAAGGGCTTTCCCATCACGCATTTTGATATGTACACGGCCGAGGACCTGGCCTTTCACAAATTCGACATTTTGAGTCAACGCGGTCTGGGACACATCAAATCGGCCGTACAGCTGGTGCGAGAAACTCAGGGCAAGGCCATTGACATTCACAATATCAGTCGCATCGTAGAAGACCCTCAGGTCAAGGCGCAACTGGCCGATGGATCCTGCATCGGTTGTTTTTACATCGAATCACCCGCCATGCGCGGATTGTTGCACAAATTATCCTGCGACAACTACAAGCATTTGGTAGCGGCGAGCTCGATCATCCGTCCGGGCGTAGCGCAGTCGGGGATGATGCGCGCCTACATCGAGCGAACGCATCAACCGGAAGATGTCGAGTATATCCATCCGGTATTTGAGCAGCACCTGAAAGAGACTTACGGCATCATGGTGTATCAGGAAGACGTGATGAAAATCGTACATCACTTTGCCGGTCTGGACCTGGACGAGTCTGACATACTGCGGCGCATCATGAGTGGGAAGCGCAAGTCGGGCGACACTTTTGAGCAGTTGCGCGAAAAATACTTTCGCAATTGTGCCGCCCGCGGCTATTCGAAAGAACTGAGCGAAGAGGTGTGGCGACAAATCGAGAGTTTCAGCGGCTATTCGTTTTGCAAGGCCCACTCGGCGAGTTTTGCTGTGGAGTCCTTTCAAAGTTTGTATTTGAAGGCCCACTATCCGTTAGAATTTATCGTCGGAGTGATTAATAATTTTGGCGGATTTTATCGCACGGAGATCTACGTCCATGAAGCGCGCATGATGGGCGCGGAGATTCACGCGCCCTGCGTCAATCACAGCAGGCTACTCACTCATCTTTACGGAAAGGAGATCTACCTGGGATTCATCCACCTCAAGAGCTTGGATCGCGCGGCGGCACAGCGAATAGAGAAGGAGCGCGAGCGAGCCGGTGAGTATAAAGATTTAGCTGACTTTTTGCATCGCGTAGAGATCGGGAAAGAGTCCGCCCAAATTTTAGTTCGGATTGGAGCTTTTCGCTTTACGGGCAAAACCAAATGCGCCCTATTGTGGGAGTTGCAGGGCATCTATCAGACGCAGCGAGCGACGCGCGGGCAGCCGCTGCTTTTCCAGTCTCCGGTGAGCGAGTATCAACTCCCCGATCTTCAACAGACCGCTTACGAAGAGGCCATGGACGAGATAGAGTTGCTGGGATTCCCGCTTTGTTCTCCCTTTGACTTGGTGAGTGAGTCGCTACCGGCAGTCCGGGCCGCAGAGCTATCGAAGTACAAAGGGCAAACCGTAGAAATTGCCGGATACTTTGTGACGACGAAGCCGGTGCGCACTGTAAACGGCAAGCGCATGGGTTTTGGGTGCTGGCTGGATCGCTTCGGAGATTTTTTCGATACCACGCATTTCCCCCGCGTGCATGCTCAGTACCCCATTCGCGGCATGGGCTGTTATGTGATTCGGGGGCGGGTGGTAGAGGATTTTGGGCTGTTTAGCCTGGACGTGACTTCACTGAGAAAACTCCGGCGACAAAGCCAGGAACATCCCATGGAGTTGCCCGCATGAGGGAGCGAAAGATTACATCCACGACTTTTTGGTGGATTCCGCCTTGTAGAGGATGAGGTTTTGGAGTTTGTAGGCGTCTTCAATTCTCAGATATGGAATCATGAGGTTCCCGCCGGCCGTGTAGAGCCAGAGATTACCCAGATTTCGGCGGTGTTGAAAGCGCGATTGCTTGAACTCGATCGATTGAATCTTAAACCAGGGCATGATGGAAACAGAATAGGTCCAAATTCCCCGATTGATGCCAATGTGATTGCGATCCCAGGAAATGCTCCAGCTGTGATACACTTTCCTATTGATCCAATACGAGAGGGGGACCCAGATCAAAAAAAACAGAGCGTACCAGCCGAAGAGATTATAGGAAGCCAAAACGGCGATCAGCGCGGGAATCAAGCCCCGGAACAGAGTATATCTCCAAATCATAGAGGGATGCAAGCTGAGGCCGGAGGGCTTTAGGTCAATGTCTTTAAATACGGATTGGATCAGTGCTTCTTTATAGTCCTCAGCACAACCCGGTATGTACAGGGTATTTTGACCTCCTTCGGAACTGCTGCTCGCTTGCTGCAAAATAACCGTTACGAAATTCATAGCTCGCCGCACGGGGTTCGTGCTCCAGTCCAGGATTTGGATTTTTCGCAGCTGTGCCGTTTGTTCTTTTCTGCGTATCAATCCTTGTTTCAGCCGAATTTGCCGAAAGCCCATTTCCACTCTCAATTGGAAATAATTGAGAAAAACAGAACTCATACTGATGACCATAGCGATGAGAAAAACAATGAGAACGAGAAGGAAAATAATGAGATAATCCGCTTGATTGGTCCATCCCACCAGGGTATAGGCCCAATCAAAAATATCTTCCCGGAAAATCTCCTGAGCCTGCGACAGCAAATAGGCAACGGCACCCATAATAATGCCAATAGCGCGAAAGTGATTTTGGCTCAGCCCCACTTTTAACAGCTGCCCTAAACTCAACTGGAAAAGAGGGACAAAAGACTCCTGGTCTGCCTCCTGCCCTTCGACTTGTTTCGACTCCGGCCGCAGCGAACGTTTGAGCTCCATAATATACTCGCGCAAGAGATTCGCCTCTTCGCTATCCATAGAATTGATGACAAATTCGCTATCCTTAGAACCGGCAGTGGTGACAGAAACGGAGACCGTCTTAAAAAAGCGGTGAATGAGGTTGTCTTCGGTCTGCACATTTTGAATTCGCTCCAGGGCCACGCTACTGTGTGAGCGCCGAAAGACCCCTTGTTCGATATGCAGCTTATTCTCAGCGATGTAGAAGTAAAAGCGAAAATAGGAGATCACTGAAGTGATCAGGACTATGGAAGAAATAATCACGGTAATCAAAATATAGAACAAGGAGCCGTAATCCGGATTGCTGAAAAGAACGATGAGCAAGAAAGGCCACAGCTGACTAATCAGACGCGAAAGAGTCCTCAACAGAATGAAGATCAGTGCGTTTTTGGCTTGCCGTCGTGGCTCCCTAAAGATCTCCGTTCTACTCTTCTTCATCTAGCCCTGTTTTCACGGAAATAAACAAGCGCAGTTGTTCTGCTTGATCCGGAGCGAGACCCGAAATATTAAGGTCAGAGGAAGCGCCTCCGGCAGTGAAAATTTGAAGCTTCCTGAGATCCAACATCTCTTCCAGCGGTCCCCGACGAATTTCCACGTGTTGAATGCGATTGTAAGGTACCGCTACCCATCGCTTCCAAATCCAACCCGATTTGTAAAGAATATCGTGTTCTCGCAATGCATATCCCTTGAATTCGTATAACTTCCAGGCTCTCAGGAGTAAAAAAGAACTCAGGGACACCCAAATAAAAATAGCCAAAAGAAGATAAAAGAACTCCCATAATTGAATAAAAATAATGCTCAACAACATCACCAGTGCCCAGAACAAACTGCTAAATCCGGCGCCAATCATAGAAAGCAATCGGTAATTTGTAGCCAGAGGTTTGAAGGTCACCTCCTGCACCTGTGGCAAGCTATCCCAGTCAATCAGATCATTGTTGAAATCCATAATTTAGGTTTTTGGCGAAGTCTCCTTTTCCTTTAAAACATCGACAGCGATGCGCTCTAACAGTTTTCTCGCTGTGCCAATATTCATAATATCATCTTTGATCATGATCAGATTTTTGCGACTCTGTTTGAGATTGAGGTTCAATGCTCTTCCCTCAGTAGAAATGTAAGTTAACATTTTTTGAAAATGATCGGTTTCATAAAAAGAAGATTGTGGATTCATCACAAAGTAACACCGCAATTTTCGCTTTTTCAAACTCAATCGCTCGAAGCCGAGTTTTTTGCAGAGCCAGCGCAGGCGCAATCCTTCGAAGAGCGTATCCACCGTTTTCGGCACGGGGCCAAATCGATCCTGGAGTTCCTTGCGAAAACGACCGATGCCCGCTTCACTTTCGATGGCATCCAATTGAGTGTACAAATTCAGTCGTTCCTGGATATTTGTGACGTATTGATCTGGGATGAGCATTTCCTCATCAGCTTCCAGCGTCACATCGTCAATGTAGTCCGTTCGCTGCTCATTTTCTTTCTTAAACACCTCTTTAAACTCCCCTTCTTTCAACTCCTGAATGGCTTCCTTGAGGATTTTTTGATAAGTGGTGTATCCGATATCATTGATAAATCCGCTTTGTTCTGCACCCAATAAGTTGCCCGCACCGCGAATATCCAGATCTCTCATAGCAATATTGATTCCATCTCCCAGGTCAGAGAACTCCTCCAGGGTCTGCAATCTTTTGCGGGATTCTGTGGTCAGTGTTGACATAGGTGGGCAGAACAAATAGCAAAATGCCTTTTTATTTGAGCGCCCCACCCTACCGCGCAGTTGGTGTAAGTCACTCAAGCCAAATTGATGGGCATTATTGATAATAATCGTATTGGCATTGGGAATATCAAGGCCCGTTTCAATAATATTCGTACAAACCAGGACATCGAATTTGAAATCGATGAAGTCCGCCAGTGTTTTTTCCAGATTTCTCGACTCCATTTGACCGTGTGCCATTGCGACAGTCGCATCCGGGCAGCTTCGCTTGACCATTTCTGTTATTTCCGGCAGGGATTTCACCCGATTGTGAACAAAAAACACTTGCCCTCCCCGATTGATTTCGTAATAAATTGAATCCTTGATGAGCTCTTCATTAAAGATTCGAATTTCCGTGTGGATAGATTGTCGGTTCGGCGGTGCGGTGCGCAATATCGACATATCTCTCGCAGCCATCAAGGAAAATGAGAGCGTGCGCGGAATGGGCGTTGCCGTAAGTGTCAGCGTATCTACATTGACCTTCATGCCTCGCAGCTTTTCTTTAGCCGTCACGCCAAACTTCTGTTCTTCATCAATAATGAGTAATCCCAGGTCTTTAAAGCCGGATTTCTTATTGAGCAGGGCATGTGTACCGATCAGAATATCAACTTTCCCCTCCTTAGCCGCTTCAAAAACTCTATTGCGTTCCGCTGTCGTTCGGAATCGATTGACATAATCTACCGTCACGCCAAATTCGTCCAATCTCTCCTGGAATGTTTTGTAGTGTTGCAGGGCTAAAATTGTAGTGGGTACTAAAAGCGCCACCTGTTTTCCTCCCACAACGGCCTTAAAGGCAGCGCGAATGGCCACTTCCGTTTTTCCGAATCCAACATCCCCACAGATCAGGCGGTCCATCGGGTGAGGCTGCTCCATATCTTCCTTGACTTCCTGAGTGGCCTTGAACTGGTCCGGAGTATCTTCATAAATAAAAGACGCTTCGAGTTCATTTTGCAAATAGCCGTCCTTTTGATAAGCAAAGCCCGGTTTTGACATGCGCCTTGCATAGAGCTTGATCAATTGTCCGGCAATATCTTTTACTTTTTTCTTCGTTTTTCGCTTGACTCGGGCCCAGGCATCAGACCCCAGTTTGTTGAGTTTAGGGCTTACACCCTCTTTTCCGGTATATTTTGATATTTTATGCAAGGACTGAATCCCAACGTAAAGGACATCATTGTTTTTGTACAATAACCGCACAGATTCCTGAATTTGCCCGGAAATATCAATTTTTTCCAATCCGGAGAAGCGCCCTACGCCATGATCGATGTGAACGACAAAATCGCCCGGCTTGAGCTCCCGAATCATTTTCAGGTTCAGCGCCTTGTCCTTTGTAAATCCCTTCCGAATGCGGTATCGGTGATATCGCTGAAAGATTTGATGGTCCGTATAGCAAGCTATTTTTACTCTGTGGTCGCTAAATCCGTAGCTCAATGCAAAAGGCAGTATCTCAAAATCAATCCTGGCCTCCAGGTCTTTAAAAATCGTTTGAATTCTTTCAGCTTGTCTCAAATTGTCAGTCGCGATGATATTGGTTAACCCTGCGGCTCTGTTCCTCTTGAGCTGATCAATCAGAAGTTTGAAATTCTTATTGAAATCGGGCTGGGGACGCCCTTCAAAGATCAGCTGATCATCTACAGTAAGGAGATGTTGTGCCTCTTTGAGGTACAAGATATGAAATCGCTCTAATTGCTCGACCAAATCAACGGAGCCTGTAAATGAGTCTGAAAGAATCAGTTGACGCAACTCTTCCGGACTTTCCGGTGTGAGATTATTTCTATAAGTGAGCAGACGTTGTTCGCATTCCTGCAATTTGTCCTTTAGCATACCGGGTTGTTGAATCCAAACCACTGAGTTTTCCGGTAAAACTGAGAACAGGTCAACTTTTTCATCCGTTCGAAATTCAGTATTGACGTTGGGAATGATAGAAAACGCCTTTAGTTCTTTTTTGGACAACTGCGTGCTCGGGTCAAAGGCTCGAATACTCTCCACCTCGTCATCAAAAAGTTCTATGCGGTAGGGCCATTCGTTCCCATGACTAAAAATGTCAATAATCCCTCCCCGAATGGAGAATTGTCCCGGCTCATAGACAAAGTCTGTGCGTTCGAAACCATAATCCGACAGGATTTCGATCACCGTATCCACATCGAGTCGCTCTCCTTTAGCAATGCTGAGTCTGTTGCCGGCCAGGGAGTCCGGCGATACGATTTTTTCAAATAGACTTTCGGGGTAAGTAACGAGAATTTGCTTTTTCGCCCAATTGTAAGAAATCCGATTGATAACTTCTGTGCGCTGCAGCACTTGCGTAGAATTGAGTCGGCTGTAGTTCTGAGGTTGCCGAAAAGAATCCGGGAAAAACCATACTTTGCCCTCATTGAGTGCATCAATATCATTTTGTAAATAGGCTGCAGCTTCCTTATCCTGAGCCACGATAACAAAAAGTTGCTCGGACAATTCAAAAGCCGCCTGAATAATAAAGGCGATCTGAGATCCAGCCCAGCCATCCACCATGGTGCGCCGGGGCTGGGGGGATTGTATCTTTTCGACCAACGACTGCACCAGCGCATCGTCTTTATAATTTTGTAGGATACTACCTAGGATTGGGGTCATAAGGGCAAAGATATTAATTCTACCACTCGATTTAGGAGAGCGAACAGAGAATAAGTCATAATAAGTGGAAGGGTGTACTTTTTGAAAACGCGAGGTATTTTTATTTTCTTTGAAATAGCGCTACATTGCAAGTACAAACACAACCGTATTGAAGTAACCTTTCAATTGAGTTTTAGTTTGAAATGATTAAGAATTAGCTATGAAAAAATTCCCGGCGAAAGTTTTACTATTTGGAGAGTACGCAGTATTGGAAGGCAGCGAGGCTTTGGCCTCTCCACTGAATGATTTTTATGGAGAATGGAGCAAAGATCCGGATCCCGACGCTATTCCGGAGGTAGATGTCGATGCATTAATTGAGCACATTGAAAAACTGATCGATAATAAAATTCTGACCTTTGACATAGAACAGATGCAAGAAGATTGGGATGATGGCTGGAGACTGAGCTCAAATATCCCCGTGGGATATGGTTTGGGTAGTTCCGGAGCTTTCACAGCGGCCTTGTATCACAAATACGGCCAGGGTGAATATACGACGATGGCTCCGAATAAAGTGAAGCGGCATTCAGCTTTGATAGAGAGTTTTTTTCACGGAGAAAGTTCCGGCCTGGATCCAACCATTTCAATCTATAACAAAGCCATCCACAGCAAATATGAATGGGAGTTCGTGGATGGAAATATTTTTGATCCCATCAAAGACGACGGGCTGAGATTTTTTCTCTTGGACAGCGGACAGGCCAGGACTTCGAAGTCCATGATCGCCCACTTCAAGACACAAACAACCAGCCCCAAATTCAGGACTGATGTACTTCAACCTTTGATTGATAAAAACCAAAAGGCCATTGAATACACTCTGGAAGGCAACCGAAAACTATGGGAGGAATTTCAAGCCATCAGTCAATTGGAATTTTCTCATTTCGAGCCCATGATTATAGACGGCATTAAAGAAATATGGGCTGAAATGCTGGTGGAAGATGCGCCTCACCTTCTCAAACTCTGTGGTGCCGGTGGCGGTGGATACTATCTGGGGCTCACCAAAGACATCGATCACAGTATGAGATATTTGGGCATTGACAAGGTAATCATGTTGTGATAAATCCCCAAAAACCCTTTAGATCTCGCAGATCATTATGATTTGTGATGACCATTTACCTGACTCGTCAAAACAAATGCAGGGGGAAGATTCAGTGGGATAAATTTCGTCTTGACATTGCCAAAAATCTCTCGGTACATCTTTCTGGCGACCAGGCTATAGTGCACCTGAATATAAGGAGCGCCGACTTTCATATTGTCTCGACAAACAGAGATAATCTTACGCGCCTCTCGTTCAGAAAAAATAACGAATGGAATGGCTGAAACAACGGCATCAATTTTACCAAAATTGTATTCTTTGAGATACTTTTCCAAATGTTCGGCTCCATCTTCAATCACGATCAAGCGATTATCGTCGATAGATCTCAGCTGATCAGTAAAAAGAGAATTGACTTCAAATACCATAAGGCGGGCATCAGGAGCCATGGCTCGCAAAATATGCTTAGTTATCACACCATCTCCGGCTCCCAGTTCAACAATAGTTTTTGCCTGAGTATAGTCTACCTGTTCGGCAGCTCCTTTGCAAAGCGAAGGCGAACTCTTAGTAATCGTACCCACCGTTTTCAAATTGCGGATACTTTCTCTTATAAAAGGAAGATTTTTCATCGTCTAGAATTTCATTTAATCAACATAAATATAGGAGGTAAGATCCTTGAATTTATGTTTTAAAGGGTGCAGTTCGCCACGGGTTTTCCGAATCCCGTCTATATTTGCTACAATAAATGCGCCTTTATGCCCGGAAGCCAACAAGCGTCTTCTCAAATTTTTAGCTTCTCTGTAAGAGGTAAATAGTCCCACGGTATAGTGATTCACATCTTTTCCATAGCGCACCCTTATCATCGGCCATTGAAACTCTTCCAACACCTCACTTTCATAAAGCCTTTCAAGGGCTGCTACTTGAACACTATATGTCAGACCAGAAAGCAGCTTTTCGGCTGCAAGATAAAAAAAGTCTGATTCATGGAGCAGTTCATTCATATCGGTAGCTCCAATAGGCGAAGCATTTTCTTTGTAATCAGAAATATTGGAAAGCAAGAAGTCGATGCGATATTGATAGTTACTTTTATCCTTAGACTTATTTTCAGCACTGCCAGAGCCTGCTCCTGTCAGGTGGATTCGCTCAGCTGCAATCCCATTTTCATTGAGATATTGGGCGATTTGATTCGCCTTTTCCATTGAAAACAGCAAATCGTATATTTTTGGTCCATCATATCTCGAACGGCTAATGATTTGTATATCGATATCTGACTGATGCCTCAATTGCCGAGATAACTTATTCAGAAAAGTAGCATTCGCAGGGGAAATCCCCTCTTCCAGACTGGTAAAAAACAAGGGCTTAAGGTGCAGATTCTCTGTCCCACTGACTCCATTTTCAGCCAACGCCTCGGTATTATTGTTGTTTAACGCTTCTTCACTCAGGAGAGGCTCTTTAAAATATGCCTGATAGATGTCAAATCCTCCTATGGATTCAGGTCGATTAGAAACAAAGTAAGCCGAGTACTCATCCTCTCCCCACTTAAAGAATAGTTCATCCTTTAGAGAGTTGACGCCCAGGCCTAAATTCACAGGTGAAGACCATCTATTTCCCCTTTTCACACTGTAGAAAACATCAAAACCGCCCAGGCCTTCAGGTCGATCGGATGAGAAAAACAAGATTTTGCCATTGGGATGTAAACTCGGAGCGCGCTCATGCCAGGGGCCGTTGACCAAGCCGGGAATCGCTTGGGGTACCGTCCAGCTTTTCCCTTGTGGGCAAGTTTTATAAATATCATACCCTCCTTCTGTGCCTTCCATAACCGCTGAAAATAGAATGCACCCCTCTGGAGTAAAAAACAAATCGGTATCGCCGAATTCAGCGCTGGGCGGAGGTACAAACTCTTTTTCAAAATGCGGAGAAATGGAATTTTCCGTTAATTGGCCCGAATGAAACTCTCCATACGGCCAATGTTCTCCGGAAAATAATACTCCTTCATTATTTTTTGGGCTAACATGATATATGATCGCATTTTTGTCAGATGCCGGGAATGCTATTTCTCGGGGCGACTCGGCATGTAATGCTAAGAAATAGGGGCGAAACGCAGATTGCTTTGATGTATCCCCATCATGCTGCCGATTAGATGAAAAGACAAGCCCCCTATGCTCTTCTTTCCCAATGGGAAAAGGTGCCCATTCATCGCTTACGCCATTGACTTCATGCCCCATATTTTGGACAAATGCTACCCGTCCCCCTGCGTGCACTTTTTCTCCAGTTTCACAATGTAAAAGCGCTTGTTCTACGAGTTCTTTTTTGGAAGTACTGGCATAACGCCAGTATTTCTTGTACATCTTTGCTGCGGCATCAAAGCGGTTTTGCGCGTGCAAAATCCTGGCTTCCCACCAATAGATATCAGGTGGCGGAGATGCCGATTGTTCTCTCAGAAAAAAAAGCTCTTCCGAAGCAGAACCATAATACCCTTTCTCGTAATATGCCTGCGCCAACTGGAGAGCCACCATAGATCGATTTCCCGTTAGTTCTAAATACTCCTCATAAGAATCAATCGCTCCTTGATAATCCCGCTGCTCAAAAGCCAGCTTTGCACTTTCAAGGGTTTCCAATGGCAGCTGTGCTGAGATACGAATACCCCAAGCTATCAAAACCACTAGAAACACTATTCTTTGCATAGCTGGGATTTATATTTCTCGATTGGGGTCAAAGGCCTCAAGGTTCTTGCCAATTTGGCTTAAAAATGTACCTCCCAACATACCATCAACTACTCTATGGTCATAAGAGAGTGACAAATACATCATTTGTCGAATAGCGATTACATCTCCGTGTTCTGTTTCCAAAACTGCCGGTTTCTTTCGAATCGCTCCAGTCGCCAAAATGGCGACCTGTGGCTGAAAAATAATAGGCGTACCCATCACATTACCGAAGGTACCCACATTAGTAATTGTAAATGTCCCTCCCTGCAGTTCGTCGGGTTTCAGTTCGTTGTTTCTCGCCCTGCTTGCCAGATCATTCACCCCTTTGGCCAAGCCAACGAGGCTCAGGTGATTGGCGTCCTTAATCACCGGAACGATAAGATTACCGGAAGGTAAGGCCGTTGCCATACCAATGTTGATGTGCTTTCTCTGAATAATATTTGTTCCGTCCACAGAAATATTCACACCCGGAAATTCGCTTAGGGCCTTGGTCACAGCTTCAATAAAAATGGGAGTGAAGGTGATTTTTGTTCCATATTTCTCCTGAAACTTCTTTTTATTCTTATTGCGCCAGTTGAACAGATTTGTCACATCTACTTCTACGTTTGAAGTAACGTGGGGGCTAGTTCTTTTGGACCGAACCATATGTTCGGATATCATTTTCCGCATCCGATCCATTTCTACGATCTCATCATCTGCGCCGACGGATACTGCGGGAGCCTGAGTAGGAGTTTCCGCTGAGGATGCCGCTGGTTTTGTACCTGCAGATTGACTTTTTGCTTGCTTCTGAGGTGCCGCGGTTCGATTTTCAAGATACTGCAATATATCGTGTTTAGTGACGCGTCCTTCGCGTCCCGTGCCCGGAACAGAATCTAATTCCTGCTTTCCAATTCCTTCAGTGGCAGCGATTTTCCTCACTAGTGGAGAATAAAAACGATCGCTCTGGCCCGGACGCATGGATTTTTCGTCCACCTCAACTTCACCCTCTTGTGCAGCGGGTTGTGGAGCCGATTCTGCTTCCTTTGTCGCGTCTTTTGGTTGGGGTGCAGCAGCCTTTTGGGGGGCTTCTACTTTTTCTTCTTTTTTAGCAGCAGGGCTGGCCTCTGCTTCAGAAGCTTCAGTTTCTATGATCGCGATCGTCTCTCCTACAGGGACGACATCGTCCACTTGAAAAAGAATTTTACTGATTGTACCTTCGACGGGAGAGGGGACTTCTGAATCAACTTTATCCGTAGCTATCTCGAGAATGGTTTCATCCACTTCCACCTTGTCCCCTTCTTGTTTCAACCAATTTAGGATGGTAGCTTCTATAATGCTCTCACCCATCTTGGGCATGACTAAATCAAATGATGCCATAATCTATGAATATCTATGTGTTTCTAATTTGGAAAATATACGCAGGCAAAAATAAGGAATTAAAGCGCCATTAAAAAGCGCCGCACCAAATTCAGAGCCAACATCGTACTATATTCGATATTTAGCGCCCTGTTTTTGTTGAGTTGGAGCTTCTTTACGATCACCTTATCGGCATTCCCACAGGCAAGCCAAACAGTACCGACGGGCTTTTCTTCAGTGCCTCCGCCCGGTCCGGCAATTCCCGAACTCGCTACGGCAATATCAGCGCCTAAATTTTTACTTGCTCCTATCACCATCTCTCTGACCGTGTCTTCACTTACGGCTCCAAATTGTTCTAATGTAGCATTCGATACATCTAACAACTTTGTTTTCAACATGTTGCTATAAGCTACAACACCGCCGGTGAAAAACTGAGAAGATCCTGCATTTGCCGTAATGTGTCGAGCGATATTGCCTCCCGTACAGCTTTCGGCGGTGGCCAGAGTCAGACCCTTTTGAACCATCAAGTCCTGAACCGATTGAGCTAGAGAGCTGCGATTGTACCCATACACCAAATCTCCCAGGCGATAGACAAACTTTTCCTTCCATTTATTCAGCTCTTCACGAACAACTGCAGCATCTGTTCCGGTGCTCGTTAAACGCAAGCGAACACGAGCTAGATGGGGCAAGTAGGCCAATTTGATATGTTCGGGCAGTGCATCTTCGAGGTCCTCTACGAGCTCGGCGATCTGACTTTCTCCCCGTCCCACCGTGAGAATCGTCGTTCGCTCGAGATGAAGTCCCTCGGTTTGTCTTTGGAGGCGGGGAATAACCTCATTTTCCATCAGATACTTCATTTCATAGGGAACTCCCGGCATGGATACCGTCCAACTTCCATTTTGGCGAAACAACATGCCGGGGGCAGTGCCCATTTTATTTTCGAGTTGTTCTGCATTGACGGGCATATAACACTGGAGCTTATGAGCCGATGTGGCCTTTCTCCCGAGTTTTTTGAAATACAATTGTAGTCTCTCGTACAGATTTTCATCCAAAACCAAATCAGTATTGTAGTACTCGGCGAGTACTTTCTTTGTGATATCGTCTTTTGTGGGCCCGAGTCCTCCGGTGAGCAATATCAAATTGGCTTTTTTGTGAGCGGAAGATAGCGCCTCCCGAATGGCATAAGCATCATCGGATACAACGATCTGCTCAACCACCTGAACTCCAATTTCAGAGAGGCTTTCCGCCATCCAGGCAGCATTGGTATTTATAATTTGTCCCAAAAGGATTTCATCTCCAATATTAATGATTACTGCTGTTTGCATGATATATCTATTTGAAAGTGGAAAGCAACTTGCAGTCTTTAAAGTCAAAAGGTGAGGATTTGTTGAGAAAAGCAGGAATATTATCTCACATAAATGGCAGAAAGGAAAAACAAATTCACACAAGACCCAAAAAAGGATAAGCCCACCCCGTAGGAAAGCGGTCGCAAGACCGCAAGCGTGAGGTGCCCGGAGGGTGCACCGCCGCAGGTGGTGCAGTGCGAAGGCACGAGCCGTCACGGCTCGTGCCGAGTACGGAACCCCGGAGGGGACCGACCCTCCCCAAAAATTGGGGAGGGTCACGCCCAAATAAAAAAAACCAAAGCGAAACGAGCGTTAGGGAAACTCGGGAAAGGGGACGCAGCTATCCAGCAAAGCAGAATATAATGCCTGCTGTCTCATCTGCTCGCTATTTCCAATCAAGACAAAAAACATGCGCGCCCGGGTCATAGCGACATTGAGCTTGCGGTCCACACCCTCGGTGTTCAAAGAGCAAATGGCGGACCACTGGTCGGGGCGATTCACGCACAAACTCATGATAATAATATCGCGTGCACTTCCTTGATATCGCTCGACGGTATCCACATTTATGGTTTTGGGATGATCGACATTTGAGGCCCATAATTCCTTTTTTATCTGGGCGATCTGAGCCCGAAATGGGGTAATCACTCCAAGCGTATTCTCCGACCATTCTCTACCGAGTTGATGCCACAGTTTTTGATAATACTCGATCATCTCAACCACTTTTTGAGCTTCGTCGCGATTGGTTTTGCCGAGCAACTCCTCTTCTCTAATCGCTGAGGAGCGATACACGAGTCTATTTTTTGACAAAAACGACAATGACGGAGCTAAGTCTGTGCCCGGTGGAAGATCAATTTCCAGACTTTCGAGTAATTTTGGTATGTGATTCAACATCTGCAATTCGCCATCGTAAAATGAATGGGCCGGGAATTTCATAATTTGTGGATGCATCCGACCTTGAAATGAGAGTTGGTCATAGGCCTGTGTCCAGGATCGCTTTTGTGCATTGATGAACAGGCGCTCAAAAAGGGAATTGCCGAGATCCAATAGACCCCATTCCTTTAAACCGGCGTGTTTAACGCGAGTTGTAAATGGTGATTGCTGAACTACGGCGGGAAGTTGCCGATGGTCTCCAATCATGACAATTTTCTTAAAATCGTGAATGATACTTCCCATCATAGGCTCTAATAATTGGCTGGCCTCATCAATGACAACGCGATCAAAAGAAATGAGATCCAAAAGGTGGCGCTTACCTATGAAAGAGGAGACCGTGGCAGTAAAGACCCGTTGTTGAGATAGGAATTCTTTCAGCGATTCCCTGGTATTGACATCGCTCATCTGGTATTGCAATAGTTTATCTCTATATGCAGGGGCGACGCCATAAGTAGATCCAATACGGACATCGGAAAATTCGATCTCCTCTGCGATGGTCTCGAGAGTGCTACAAATCTCATCAACGGCCCGATTGGTATAGGCCAATAACAAAATGCGCTCATCGGTATTTCGAAGCAAATACTCCACAAAATAACGAAGCATGATAGAGGTCTTTCCCGTTCCCGGTGGACCCCAGAGCAAGAAATAATCGCGGGCTCGAATCATTTTTTGAAGGATGGCGTACTGTTGGTCGGTCATGACTGCTGGGCGCCGAATGGGCGCATTCTCCTCCGGAGATGTCACTCCTGGGGGGTGCAGCCCCATAAATAATCTTCGCTGCTGCGGAGGAGCCGCGGCCCAGAGAAAGAGATTCTGAAAAGATTTGTGAAATCCGCTGTCCAGCATATCGTGTTCGAGGTTCCACTTTGTCCCGGGTTCAAAAACATTGAGATCGACCTGCCAATTTCTCAAGCGAACTACGATGGTAGATTCGCTATCCTCAATGAGGGAACATTTATATACCTGGCCCTGAGTAGGTAAGTGGTGTTTCTTTTCTGCATAGAGTATGGCAATATCTCCCACTCTGAAATTGGCCAGTGCATCCGTAGCTTCAGATTTTTGTAAAACGAGCTCGTGATCCTTTTCCCGACGATTCGATTTGAGAATCAAAGCATTTAAGACGCCGAATCGCTGAGATTTTTGCTGCATACTCTCCCGCCAGATAGCGGCTAGTCCGTAATTCCTTTCACTTTGATCCTGCCCCACTTTAGCTAATTGATGTTCGCGTGCAAGGAAACCCGTAAATGCAGCGAAATAGGATTTCTCCGTAGGTTGGAGCCGACTGAATACGGCGTGAAATTGGTGTAAATCGCGACCGATAAAACCCGCTACATTGTGATGCCTGGGATGTAAATATTCGAATACTTTAATGTCCTCTATGGCACCTGTCAACCGGGTGAGCATTTGTTCCCACAGAATAATCCGATTTCTGAGTTGAAGAGCTTCCACTTGTTGTTCTCTGGCTACTGGCGCTGAGCGCAGAGGGAGGTCGCTCTCTTTGCAATACAATATATAAGAAAGAGCGGAAGGCTTTTTTGGCAATGCATAGGAAATCATCAAGTCATACAGCAAGGTTTGCACGTAATGGGCCGCATTCAAGCCATACCGATTCGGACGAAAAGCTTTACCACTTTTCAACTCTATGATTCTATTGGGCTCGTTATCATCAGAGAGGTGCAGGACATCCAGACGACCTTGCAAACCCAGGTCTGGGTGATAAAAAGAAGGTTCAATGACTGCTCGTTCGACTTCCATATTCAGTTGAGGAAACTGATTTTTGATGACTGATTGAATCACGACGTAGAAGTTCTTCACCTCTTGATAGAGCTTTTTCATTTCTGATTCCTCCAAAAGTGCATATTCAATGGGATACATTCGGAAGGTTTCGCGAATCAATTCCAGGAAATCCGCATTTTTATCTTGCAATAAGCCATCTAAAAAATGATTGGCAACATTTCCCTTGAGAAGTGCCGCGCTGGGTTCTTTGGGCAAAAACTTGTTTAAAAAATAGGGTAGCAACTGCACGCCACCCGGTTTAAAGCAAGCAGCAATTGCCGTTACGTTTACCAGATAATCCGGCTGGAAAATAAATGCCTGAGGGTAGAGCTTCTCTTCTCCATCCATTTCTACATGCCACAGATGGCAAGGGTAAGGGAATTGCCCAACCTGTATTAGATTGTGAATATTGCTTGAAAAAATATCATTGCGCTCTGCCACATTCCAGCAAACCAACACTTCATTAGAAGGATCATCTTCTCTCAAAAATCGAAGGGTGTCTGACTCCTCATCCGCGCCAAGAATCATTCCTCGCACTACTGGTTCGTAGTTCTTTACTTCGCGTTTTTTCCTCAGAAATTTTGGGGCCTTGGATATTCTAGCGTCTTTAATATCCGGTTGGGCTCCCCAAAGCTCATCTATCATTTGAGCTGTGCACCAAAAACCCAGAGCTACTAATTCCGTCTCCGAATACTCCGATCGTTTTTGTTCTACCTGTTTACGAAAAGACTGCACCGCAAAAATCACCGTTCCGGACAACTCATAAATCGATTTGATATAGGCCAAACGGCTAAAAAGTGTGGGAAACTCTATTCCTTCCTCTTCTGTAGCCACTACCGAAATTTTTTGTAGCAACTGATACAGCCTTTGAGTCATAGTATTGGCTGATTTCGCCTCTTTCATCCACTCCTTTTGCATAGCTTCCCAGCGAGATGCAGCCCATTCAGCCAAAAGTTGAGTGTCTTTTTCAGTCGTCCTGTTATCTTGGTTTTTATCCTGAATCATTAATTTCTTACCTTTATTTTTTAAATGGTCTGGTACTGTTTTTCATCTCCAAGCATTTATGAGTTGATATTTCCTTTTCGAATAAGATATCAAAAGTAGTAATCTTCAAGCATGAACCCGGAAGAAATCGATGCTATCCGAATTCATTTTGATGACAATATGATCATCATCATGAACCTATGCCTCGCCTTTGTCATGTTTGGTGTGGCATTGAATTTGAAGTTAGGAGATTTTCGGTCGATTGCGAAGCATCCATCAAAAATACTTATTGGGCTTTCCAGCCAACTCCTTCTACTTCCCATACTCACCATCATTTTTATTTATTTTTTAGACCTTCCGTACAGCATGTCTCTGGGCATGGTTTTGGTCGCCTGCTGCCCGGGAGGGAACATTTCAAATTACGCCACCTTTTTGAGCCGGGGGAATACCGCACTTTCTATTACCTTGACTAGTCTGGTCACTCTGTTTGCCGCCTTCATTACCCCTATTAGTTTTTTCTTTTGGGGCCAATGGATTCCCGTAAGTGAGACTGCTGCGCCCTTAGATATCCAATTGAGTTTTAGCAAGATGTTTTTCATTGTTCTACAACTTATTTTAGTGCCTCTCATCATCGGCATGCTTCTCAGTCGATTTTTCCCGCAATGGGTGAACCGCATCAAAAAGCCTGTTTCGCAGCTGTCACTGATCATATTTATTGGTTTTATTATTGGAGCTCTATATGGCAATTTCGATCTCATCTTAGATTACGTTTATCTCGTTTTTTGGATTGTCGTTCTTCACAATGGAATGGCTCTTTTCAGTGGATATTTCTTTAGCAAAAGCTGGGGGTTAAACAACCGGGATGCCAGAGCAATTGCATTGGAAACCGGTGTTCAAAATGCGGGGCTCGGACTCGTTCTCGTATTTAACTTTTTCGAAGGTTTAGGAGGCATGATACTCATCGTCGCCTGGTGGGGCATTTGGGATATGGTTTCCTCCTTTCTCCTTGCGTTATTTTGGAGGCACAAAACTCAACCCACTACTACCCTGCTTAGCGGGGAATAAGGCCGGTGTCGGAGTCAAAATTTCAGAGGTGAGAGGAGCACCGGTGTTGCTGAGGTAATTTTTTAAGCTTCTAACAAAAGTGACCGAATAATCCATACTCAAAAAATCAATTCGCAACCATTGAAGTTCTCCTTCTATCTGAAAAGCCACGACCTTCGAAGCTTGCCCACTATCCATTCGTGCTTTAGCAGTCCAGTATTTTCCGTATCCATACCCGTGTTCCCAATACAGTTCACCTAATTCAAAGGAGTACTTCTCAATCGAGTGGGTGTAGATCCTCAACACCTTAAAATCAGAAGAAAGCACTACTAAATTCTTCAACTCGAGCACTTCCGGCTGGCAGGGCTCCGCATCTGTAGATGTGTTGCGCACCTGATATAGGGATTTCATGACCTTTATAGAATCTATGGTCATTGACTGGCCGGCCAATGCTTTTTGAGGATATAAAAATAGAAAAAGAACAAAAATTAAAAGGAGAACTCGCATGATTTAAATAATTAATAGACGAAAAAAAATAATACATCTGCTCATGTGTGTATAAAAAAACCGCCAGCGTTCCAATCACAGGAAAGTAATTCTTTTGTCTGCGCAGAATCTATTGGGAGGAAACGATAACTTCCGAATCAAATAAAACAGGAAAAGTTATTACCTTTAGATTATGGATGGTATTATCAGGACAGTAGAGAAACGGACGCATAGCCTGCTCAAAGCTCATGCTGAAGATTGGTTGGATTCGACCCAAAACACAATGGAAAAAGCGGGGCAGTACTTAGTCCCTACACTTATTGGCCTTCTGAGCAACAAGGTCAATAGTCGCGAAGATGCTCGCAATACTATAGACTTGTTCGAGCGCAATCATATTAAATTGAAATGGGCGGAACAGCCCGAAGAGTTATTGGAGGTGTTTTTGAAAGGCGATGGGGCGATTCCGGAAAAGGTCAATTCGATATATCAATTCATTCTTGGAGACCAAAAGCACCTCGTCATCAATCAGCTGAGTTCTACGGGAGATCTGGATGAAGTCCACATCGATAGGGTGCTCGCCTTTTTATCGGGAATTATTGCTGCTGAAATATTACATCAAATTCAATTTGAGTCCCAAAAAGGCAGAAAGTTTTTGACGTTAATGCACGATGAGGAGGAAAGGGTAAAAATTCAAACGCCTTCTAAATTGCTGGAACTGATTACGCGCGCCAAATCGAGGGAAAGAAAATCTGAAAGCAAAAAAGAGCAAGAAGGCGACCCGGATTCAAGTGATTCTGAGAGTCCGACAGCACCATACCATCCCATTCCGCGACTATTGATGTACACCGCCTTGTTTTTTATATCATTAGGCGTTTTATATTGGGTTAAAAGCCCCGAGTTGGAAAGCCTTTCACCTATGATTCAGTGGCACCCGGAGGATAGAGAACACCTACCCGATCAGAAAATCTGGCATCTCGGAGCAAACTCCACGATAACCCTGAAAGACAATGACCCCTTCAACGACTTCATAGAAAATTACTTAAACGCATCTCAAAAAGACTCAGTTCGCCAATTCGCGCTTAAAAGAACATTGGTTTCACCACAGGACTCCCTACTACCCGATTACTACAAAAAAGTATTGAATCAACTCCACAAATTATACGAGTCACAACCCTCCCCTCCCTATCATCTAAAAGTCAACATCACTCCCGGGGAAAATGCAATAGTTTCGGAAGAAACTGTAGAATTCCTGAGACAGCAAATCAATAGCACCCTCCCTTTCTTAAGCCAGGAAAAATCCTTTTCTTTTGTCATTCAGATTTACAAACCTCTGGAGGCCAGGAAAACGAGAATCAACCCCAATCAAGATACAGAAGTCTATTGGACCCTGCGCATTAAGTAAAACGAGCTTGACTCTTATGACCTGACCCTCAAAATCAATGAGAGTGTCCCCCACCGTCATTGTCCTGCAATTCACTATACATTTTTCGGGCTCCTCTCTCCACTATGCGAGGAGCTTCATCCGACCAAAATTTCTCGATCACGGCGTCTGATTCATTCATCTGGATCACTTCCACCGCCTGGATACTATACCTCGAGGATTGTGTTTCTACCAGAATATAAGTTGCTTCCTTTCCCTCATTACTCTCTGTCAGGATCGCTGTTTCCGGTATAGTCCAGGCGGAATCGCCTCGAATTTGAATCTTTGCTCGTATGAACATTCCCGCCTGAAGATGCTCCAAATGGTTTTCGATTAAATCTACGTGGATTCCGACTGAGCCCTCAGCACTTACGGAGGGTTCAATCAGAAATACTTCCCCTTTGCAAATTTCATCGGGTCGGGATCGCTGAAAGATCTGCACTTCCTCTGCGCCCATGACTTTGCTGATATCCTGTTCAAACACTTTAATATGAGCGTGCATTTTTTTCGGATTAATCAATTCAAATAATATTTGTTCCGAGCCTACGAATTGGCCTGGATTGATATTCACAACGTCAATATACCCGGAAAATGGAGCTCGAATCACCACTGATGAAGACATCGTCGAAACACTCAAATCTTGGGTAGAGATCCCAAGCATCTTCAATTGACGCTCCAAAGCCTTCAGCTCAATTTGATTTCCCTCAAAAGCAGCTCGCGCATTCTCTGTCGCCTGAGTACTCGTCGCTTGCGTTCTTAATAATTCCTCCTGGCGATTGAAATCTGCCGCCACAGCTTTTTCCCTCGCCTTTGCAGACAAATATCGCTGTTGCAAACTGACAAACTCAGGGTTTTCAATCACGCAAAGCTCTTGTCCCTTCCACACTTTCTGCCCTGGTAATAAATTCATTTTTCGAATATATCCGCCCATCAACTGCGTGACCTTTTGTCGGCCTGATGGAGGGAGTTCCATTGTACCGCTTGTCTCAATAAACTCCAGAGTAGGCTTGCGAATAACATCCCCAAGCACTATTCCCAATCGCTCCTCTTGCTCTAAGCTGAGCTCCAAAACGGAAGTGGAATGTGAATGGTCCTCCACTTCATTTTCTTTCTCAACTGCCTCCCGATCAACACAAGACAGTGAAACGAGTAATGAGAGAAAAAATACTTTGATTATGATGTGTTTCATAGTTTACAATTCTTGAGTGAGATAAAGAAATTCTATTTCATGTCGATGAAGATTCCAGCGTTCCCATTCGTATTGCAATAGTACTTCATAGCTTTTTTGAACACTCGTTGTCCATTCCATAAGACTAATTTGTCCTTGTTTGAGTTTTGATGAAGCCAATTCTTCGATGCGATGGGCTCGCTCTATCATGCGATCTTCATAGCGCTGGACCTTTCTTTGGTATTGCAAGCAAAGATCGTAAGCCTGCTGCCACTTCATTTGGTGCTCAGCGCGCACCTGGCGAAGCTCCTCTTGCTGCTGCAGAATTTGCTGCTCAATTTTTTTTACTTCTGCTCGCCGACTCCCGTAAAAAATAGGAACCCGGAGTCCCAATTGCCCGGCGTGAAACCGCTCACCGGATCCGTATTCTTCCATGGGGTTATTCACATTCTGGTCCCCTATCAATGTCATGTTCTGATATTGAATACTGAAGTCAGGCCATAAATCGGCTGCCACCTTTCCTTTCTCTGCTGATTTGAGCGCCAACATTTCCTCTGCCCGACGAATTTTCGGGTGCTGCTCCCAACTCATCTCAGCTAAACTAGACTGTTGTAAGGGTGAAGACTGATTCATCGAGGAGGGAAAATCTGCTGAGGGGTCCTGAACCAAATACCGTAAATGTGAACGCAAAACCTCTCTCCTCACATCCATGTCCATAAGGTCTAGCTCAACTTGCGCTCTCGTGTTTTCTGCAAATAACACTTCTAATTCTTCGGTTGCTCCGGAGGCAGACCTTCGCTGCATCTGCTCCACATGTGCCTTCCAAATTGAATCGCGCTGCCGTAACAAGGATGCTCTCCGCTGCAAGGCATTCATTTCGTAATACGTCAAATACAACTCGCGCTTTAAATCGATCATAGAAAGGGCTCGTTCCTCCCTGCCAACCTCTGTTTGCTGCTCTAGCCAGGCTCTCCGCCTTTTATATCGCCCCGGCAAGGAAAATGACTGCTCTATAGCAAAACTGTTGTCCTGATTTTCCGTATTAAATTGCCCGTATTGCCCGGACAAAAAGGTCTTGGGAATATCTACTGCAGCGCCTTCACCTAATTCCAACGCCTCCACCGCTCTGCTCTCCATTTGGAATCTGGGATGCCGTTCCTCTAAAGCAGTGCGGGCATCTTTCAAACTATATGTGTTTTGAGCTCCCACGGCAACCGTAAAAGTTGCGAGGATGAATACATTGATGGCGGATTGACCTCTAAAACTGATTCTTCTTTCTTCAATCCAGCGATAGAGCACCGGAAGGAGCAATAAGGTCAATACTGTGCTCGTAATCAATCCCCCAATAACCACTGAAGCTAAAGGACGCTGAACTTCACCGCCGGCAGATGTGCTTAAAGCCATTGGCAAAAATCCTAATGCCGCTACTAAGGCAGTCATCAGCACCGGCCGCAAACGCAATGCGGTTCCCTCTAGAATTCGTTCCATAATTGATACTTTTTCCTTTTTTAATCTTTCGAATTCGCTGACCAATACCAATCCATCCAGAACAGTGACCCCAAAGAGTGCAATAAAGCCAATCCCGGCAGAAATACTAAAGGGCATATCACGCACATACAATGCCATCACTCCTCCAATAAATGAAAAAGGAACAGATGAAAAAATCAGTAAGGCATAGCTGACGCGGCGAAACGACAAATATAATAGTGACAAAATGAGTAGTAGCGCCACCGGAATAGCATAGCGCAATCGATCGGCCGCTCGCTCTAAATTCTCAAAGTCACCACCATAAGATACAAAATAGCCCGGAGGAATATTTATCTCCTTTCCAAGAACACCTTGGACTTCAGAGATAAAACTGGATACATCCCGATTTCGAATATTCACCCCTATCGTTACGCGACGCTGTGAATTTTCACGTGAAATCTGCATCGGACCGCGTACTCTCCGGGCTGACACCACCTCCGTGATGGGAATACTCGGCCCCAGACCATCCTGTGTCTTAATCCTCAAGTCAGATAAATTTAGGGGGGCATTTTGTACTGAATCAAGACGAATCACCATGTCAAATCGGCGCTCTTCCTCGAAAATCGTCCCACCAAATTCTCCCGCATAGGCCGTCCGAATGACAGTATTGACATCCGTGACCGCTATCCCGTGCCGAGCCAGAGCCGAACGATCGTATTTTATTTGCCACTGCCGCAATCCCGCCGTTTGCTCGACGCGAACATCTCCGGCGCCCGGCACCTCCTCAATCCACTTAGCCATCTCATCCGCTATGCGCTTCAATTCAGACATAGACTCTCCAAATACCTTAATCGCCACATCTGATTTCACCCCCGTCATCAATTCATTGAATCGCAATTGAATCGGCTGGGTAAACTCAAAGGATACCCCCGTAAACACCTTGAGTGCTTCATCCATCTTATCAGCCAACTCTTCACGAGATTTCGCTGAAACCCACTCGGACTTGTCCTTCAAAATAATCATCACATCAGCCTCCTCTATCGCCATGGGATCCGTGGGAATCTCCGCTGTACCTATTTTGGATACTACGTGCTCTACCTCCGGAAAACTACTGAGCAAAACTTTCTCTGCTGCCGTAGTCGTTCGAATACTCTCACTTAAACTACTGCCGGGAGGAAGTGTCACTTGCATCGCCAGGTCACCTTCCTCCAGGGTGGGAATGAATTCCGACCCCATGCGGCTAAATAAAACGGTAGCCAAAACCAAAAAACCTAAAGCCGGCAGAACAACCGCCAGCGGAGATCCCAAACTAAATCGCAATAGTGGTCTATATTGCCGCTTTAACAACTCCATCAATCGATAGGACGGTCCGCGAGACTCCCGAATTTTATTTTTTAGTAATAACGAACTCATGACCGGTAAATAGGTCACTGATAATAAAAATGTCCCAATCAGTGCAAAACTCAATGTCAGAGCCATGGGATGAAACATTTTCCCCTCTATCCCCACCAAAGCCAAAATGGGTAAAAACACAACTAAGGTCGTAAACAGTCCAAAACTCGCCGGCTTCATCATAGAAGTAGAGGCCTGAACCACCGCCTCATCCATTTGCTTTGATGATAAGCGAGCACCCATATGACGGGCAAATAAATAATGTACAATGCCCTCCACTACAATTACCGCACTGTCCACAATGATTCCAAAATCAATAGCCCCCAGTGACATTAGATTGGCCGATACCCCAAAATACTGCATCAGAATAAATGCAAAAAGCAAACTCAAAGGAACGATAGAAGCTACAATCAGCCCGGCCCGCCAATTGCCAAGCAATAAAATGAGCACTAAAATCACAATCCCACCGCCCATCAATAAATTGTGCTGAATCGTTGCCGTAGTCTGGTCAACGAGTTCAGCTCGATCCAAATACGGATATATATCAACACCCTCGGGCAAGCCTCCACGAATCTCCTCCACCCGGGACTGAACGTTGCGGGTGGTCTGGTCGGAATTCTCTCCCTTCAACATCAACGTAATCCCACCGACAACCTCACCTACCCCATCCATTGTCATCGCACCATAGCGCTGAGCAGAACCTTCCCTGACCTCAGCTACATCTCCTAGTATCACAGACTTCCCCGGTGAAGAAGAAGCAAGAAAAATGGATGCCATATCCTCCATGGACTCAACTCGGCCCAGGGCCCGAATATAATATGCCTGATCATCCCGCTCTATATAGCTGCCCCCAGTATTCTCATGTGCGGCCCGCACCCGAGCTACCACTTCATTGATCGTGAGATCCCTCGCCATCAACGCGGAGGGATCCACCGCAATCTCATATTGCTTCAATTGTCCACCAAAACTACTCACCTCAATAATTCCCTTCGTTCCCGAGAGTTGCCGCTTGACAATCCAATCTTGAATCGTTCGCAAATCCATCAGAGAATATCGGTCAATATGACTGGAATCTACTGTCAATACATATTGATAGATCTCCCCCAGCCCCGTAGTAATCGGCATCATCTGTGGACGCCCCAGTGCGCGCGGAATCTCCTGAACCGCCATATCCAATTGCTCGCGCACGAATTGCCGGGCCTCCAGAGTGGGCACCTCCTCCTCAAATACAACCGTAACCACCGACAAACCGTAGCGAGACACCGACCGAACTTCCCGCACAGAAGGCAAATTTTGCATCGCTAGCTCTATAGGTAAAGTAATCTGTTGTTCCATCTCCTGAGGAGGCGATGTAGGACTATTTGTCACGATTTGAACCTGATTATTCGTGATGTCGGGCAGTGCATCCAACGGGATGTTCCAAAATGACCAGGCTCCTGCCAAAATAACTCCCAGCACAAAAAGAAGGACAATAAATTTATTCTTTACAGAATATCGGATGATAGATTCTAACATAACTTAGCATTCGCTACCTCAGATTGAGGAAGTTATTCACACAATAAAATGGAAGGAGCAATGGGACCGGACAGACTGTAACATCATATGCCAGACACTCATTACTTCGCAAAAAATGGAAAAGGAGGGATTATCGCGGAGGATGCCAGATATCGTGAGCCAATAAAGCAAAGTTAAAAGCTTTCGGGGCACTCATCGCTCTCTGGTTTGACTCAGAAAGCAAGCTGAACCCACTCAAGTGAGATTGCTGTAATCCTTTAAAGTCAGCGAAAAAATATTGACAACAATGCTGAAAAGGTAAATCGTGATCCTCATCGTGATCTCCCGTGTGTTTCTCCTCATCAAAATAATGCATTACCACAAATTCCAGCCAACTCAAGTCAGAATCCATAAGCTGATGCTCTTCATAATGCTGCACGAGTTCAGGCAATTTCAGCCACTCTCCAAAATGAGCATTTGTGGCCAGATACAGACCCAAAAGCAACCACGATACAGATTTTCGAAATGTCATATCTCATCTATCTGCATCAAAGATAATATTTTAATCCAACCACTCAAACCCCTCCGCCGCCATGAGATGAGCTCTCTGTTTTCTTTTTTTTGAATGTTTTGGCCGTGCCCCCGCCCCGGGCAAGCCTTCGGGGCGGGGTCGGGTCATCCGTGGCTATCGGTCCCCGCCTCGCCAGCCGATATGAAAAACGGCTGGCGAATCGGTGACGCGACCCGCCGGCGGGTCGCCCACTCCTACCCCTCACGGATGCGGTAAATCTGTTCCCTCAATGCGCCGGATGCACCTCACTGAACGACCTTGACCACCTATTAAATCACCTCACAAACGAATACAAGCATTTACAAACGGATACAAATGTTTACGTTACGGTTATTCCCTCACCCTTGCTTCATATTTGTATCGTCGATCGACATCAATTATTTATTCACCGTCTGTGCGACAATAGATTTTTATCCAGCACGGACACAAATTTTAGAGTTATGAAAACTTTGAATAACCAAGTACAGCTCATCGGAAACCTGGGACAGGATCCGGAATTAAAAACCTTTGACAGCGGCAATCAGTTATGTCGTTTTTCTCTCGCCACTACCGACTACTTCAAAGACAAAGACGGGAACCGGCAGGAAAAAACCGAATGGCACAATGTCGTTGCCTGGGGCCGATTGGGCGAAGTCATGGCCGAAATCCTCAACAAGGGCGACCGCGTCGTCATCCACGGCAAATTAAAATCGAGAACGTATGAAAATGCCGAGGGTCAGACAAAGTACATTACGGAAATTCTGACAGACGACTTCTTGAAAGTTAGTCCTAAAAAAGAGGCTGCAGCCTAAATTAAGGCGCAACAAATTGGCCTTCCCTGACCGATGAGGTCGCTACTTCTCTCCATGGCTGAAACCATCGATTGAGAAATGGCGACCTCATTGTCATTTCCATGAGTTTATCTTTTTCCAAAAGCTGAGTGATTGGCTCCTGGCATCATTTAATCCCTTGTATTCCCGGTCAATTAAAACTCTTTTTATCACCGCGACATTTGACAAAATTGCGTATCTTAGACATTAGGTTACTTTATCCAGAACACATGTTTTTTCAGATATGTACAGAAATCTCTGACAGACCCTGACAAATGAGTTGGGGAGTCAGGGGAAGTCCGATATAAGCTATACGATGTGAGCATAAACGACAATTAATAAGAGTTGTTTCGGACTGAAAATTACAAAAGGCTTCGCCATCAGACTTCGACTGTTATTTTCGAAAATTGCTTTATTTCATTGGAAATTAAATACTATGAGACCTTGTCCCCTGACCGAATTCCGCCTGGTTTTTAATCTGCCATCAGTATCTGTTGAAAAGAATCCTTCGCCCATGGACCTTTGTTTTTTGAGCGCTCAGAGCCGCAGCTGGTTGGAGCTTTCTGAAATATACCTCATTCTACAACAAAAACACTCATGAAAACACTTGCTGTCATATTGGCCTCAATTCATGGATTGATCCATCTTCTGGGCTTTATTAAAGCCTTTCACTTACATGAAGTCAAAACTTTGACGCTTCCTATTTCAAAAATGATGGGTACTCTGTGGCTTGCTGCATCTCTCCTTTTTATTATCTATGCTATTAGCTTTTCACTCGACCATAAATACTCCTGGATACTTGGATCTGTGGCGGTGATACTCTCGCAGTTCATAATAATACTTTTCTGGACCGATGCCAAATGGGGGACTATTCCCAACCTTCTCCTCTTGCTCCCTATCCTCATCTCCTGGGGCGGATTTCAATTTAATGAGAAAATCAAAAGGGAAACGCAACAAATTTTAAATCAAGTATCCCTCTCAAAAGTAAATACAGTGACGGAGGAGGATATCTCGAAACTTCCGGGGCCGGTAAAACAATGGATGTCCACTAATGGAATCCTGGGACGGGAAGAAATTAAGATTGCCCAGCTCCGACAAAAGGCGCAAATGAAATTGGACCCAGAACAAAAAGACTGGAAAACAGCTATGGCAACTCAAGTGATTACTACAGAAACTCCAGCTTTCATTTGGACAGTGGACATGCAAATGTCGCCTTTTGTGCATATTCTCGGTCGAGATAAATACACCGAGGGACGTGGGGAAATGTTAATCAAGCTCTTTTCCTTAATCAATATCGCTCGCGAAACAGGACCTAAAATAGATGAAGGTACATTACAAAGATTCCTGGGGGAAATGGTTTGGTGTCCCTCATTGGCCTTGAGTCCATTCATTCAGTGGGAGGAGATCGACAACTTTTCAAGCAAAGCGACCATGAAGTACCGTGATGTTTCAGGAAGTGGTGTCTTTCATTTCAATGAAAATGGAGACTTTACAAAATTTGTTGCCTTCAGATACCGAGGCAATGACCGGAATACAAAAAGACTCCCCTGGGTATTGACCGTTGATGAATACAGTCAATTCAATAACATCAAGGTACCCGTAAAAATGAAAGCCACCTGGGAATTGGAGGACAAAAGTTGGACCTGGCTAGAGCTGGAAATTCTAGACCTGAAATACAACCATCAAGTCCTCAACTCAAATTAGTGTGACATAATTTTCAAAATAAAGTGTTCAACCAGCTGATATTTTAGGTCAATTCCCCACCAAAGAATTTCCTCGCTCCCATACCCAACTTCGGGGAAGGACAAATTCCACCTTAGGTGGTGAGATAGCAATGTACATGCCATTGCGTGCCTGTGGAGTTCCACCGACGCACCTCTTATGTAGCAAGGGGATTAGACATAAAAGTAAGTTGAGAAAGAGTCGACGAAAATCACATGCCCAAAATTCGAGCAAACATCAAGGGAGCTACTATAGTTGCATCCGACTCTATGATGAATTTGGGCGTATCGGCATCGAGTTTCCCCCAGGTAATCTTTTCGTTGGGCACAGCCCCGGAATAAGAGCCAAAAGAAGTCGTGGAGTCTGAAATCTGACAAAAATAGCTCCAAAAAGGAGTGTCCTCTAATTCTAAATCCTGATATAACATCGGCACTACGCAAATCGGAAAATCACCGGCGATTCCCCCTCCAATCTGAAAAAACCCCACACCTGCCGGAGGGATTTCGTTTTGATACCATCGCGCCAGCTCCTGCATGTAATCAATACCCGATCTGACTGTCCGGGACTTGAGTTTCCCCCGAATGCAATAACTCGCAAATATATTTCCCAGTGTACTGTCCTCCCAACCGGGCACCACAATCGGCAAATTCTTCTCTGCAGCAGCAAGCATCCAACTATCTTCCGGCGGAATCTGATAGTACTCCTCTAAAGCGCCACTGCGCAATACTTCGTATAAGTATTCATGAGGAAAACGAGATTCACCCTGCTCTTCAGCTGCTTTCCACTGATTGTAGATCACCTGCTGAATCCTGCGAAAGGCCTCTTCCTCGGGAATGCAGGTATCTGTCACTCGATTCAGTCCGCGATCCAGCAATGCGCGTTCGTCTGCCGGCGTCAAATCCCGATAATGAGGAATGCGCTCGTAGTGCTCGTGTGCAACGAGGTTCATAATATCTTCCTCCAGATTAGCTCCGGTACACGATATAATGTGCACCTTATCCCGACGAATCATTTCAGCCAATATCTTGCCCAATTCAGCTGTGCTCATGGCTCCAGCCAAAGTTATCATCATTTTTCCCCCACGATCCAAAAGCTCCTCGTAAGCATTCGCTCCATCGTTGAGTGCCGCAGCATTAAAGTGTAAAAAATAGCGATCTGTAAATTCGCGAATCGTGCTCATAATTATGACTTGTAGTGAAAAATTTGGCTCAGCATCTGATAGTAGAGCTTCGCAGCTAAAAAATCGCCGGCGCGACTGTCGGCCTGTGGAGCTAACTCCACAATATCAAAGCCAACGACCTCCTTATCTCGTGCCAATTGACTGACAAAATCAAAAACTTCATAATAGGAAAACCCGCCCGGTTCGGGTGTGCCGGTCGCAGGCATCAAACTGGAATCAAATGCATCGAGATCTAAAGTAATGTAAATTTTATCCGTGCATTGTTTCACAGCGCGAGCCATCCACTCAGAATGCCCATGAATATCGTGCATAAAATACACTCGATCGGTATCCATCAAGGGCCATTCTGAAACATCCATCGAACGGATGCCCACCTGAAGAATTGGGTGTGATCGGCTGATTTCTGCCATGGCACAAGCGTGATTGTATGGAGTCCCCTCGTAAGCAGGACGCAGATCGGCATGAGCATCAATTTGCACAAAGGTAATATTGGGATCTAGTTCGCCCACGGCACGCATGCTTCCGATACTAACAGAGTGCTCTCCGCCAAAAAGCGTCACCAACTTCTCATCTTGCAGATACTGCTTCACTCGCGAATACACCGCCTCCACCATCTGATCCGGCCGATCAAAACCCGATAGTTCTGAAGCCAGATGAATCCCCTGCTTCCACACCTCTGAACGAGTGGGGATATCGAACAACTCCATATTTTCACTCGCCTCTAAAAAAGCCGCCGGACCTCGATCGGCCCCCTTGCCCCAGGTACTCGTACCATCGTAAATGACCGGCTGTAAAACGACTCGACTATCGGCGTATGCGTGATACTCTTCGGGAATACCGGCATATGTCTTTGCTCTCTTACTCATGACTCGAATTGTTTGAATGATATCCGATCAGCTTGAGCATCTGCTCGGGCTTTTGCTC
>JAWLFI010000109.1:0-9187 GCA_041685645.1 Saprospiraceae bacterium
GTTAGATACCGAGCCAGGATCAATAACAATGAATTTATGGTGCATTAGAGCATTGGAACCAGTCATTCTAAACACGGGGAATTCAGTATTGAAAAAGCCTAAATTCGCATTGTTCCCATCTACAATACACCGAACCCTCACCCCCCTACTGTGGGCTCGATCAAGGGCTGATCGAATGGTGAGATTATTGAAGTTATAGGCACATAAATTCACCTCGTCCTTCGCTCCATCGATACGACTCGCTATTTCATTGACCAGCTCACTCCCTTTTGTAAAATAGGGCCACTGAATCGCAATGCTATCTCGAATCGGATTATTGAAATAAACAGCTATGTTTTTCGACGAAGCAGATTGAGTAGATACCCAGTGGCCGGTATGATTGAGGGTATCCGTAGATGTAAATAATTGATAATCCAGCTCATACATCTGAGCATCCTTAAGACCATTCACCATCACCTCTGTATAATCATTGCCATTGAAAAGCAGAGTGTCTTGCTCATCCTCGTTGCGATGCAAAACGACTTGTAATTGATAGTCACCTGACGCTCCTAAACTCACCGTGACAAAATTAAAAGAGGCATTCGTCAATTGGGGTTGTTGAAGCCAGGCCAGGCAGTTGTCATCAGCGGGTGATGCCGACTGAATCATTAGGTTCCATCCCGAATCGTCAAAAAATGCGATACCGATCACATCCAAAAGTCCATCACCTATAGAATCACCCAGGAAATTGGCAGCTTGAGGAACCCATAAGGTAATGGCTTGATCATCCCAGATCACATTGTATTCACCAGCTTTCCAATTTGAATTGGACTCATCCAACAAACTTAAACAGGAGACGTGAACTCGCACTCCCCCGTTCTCAGATGCTCCTTGAAACTCAACCTCCTCTGGCAATGGCTGAGAGGAGAGAATCTTATAATCCAACACTTCCCCTACTTCAATCAACCCGCGAAATACTGCTATTCTACCCTCGACTTGCACAAGATCCCCGGCACGAACATTCTGATTAAACAGCTGGTCCGGGACATAAATAGCCATGCCTCCCGATTGATCCTGGATAAAGCGCAAATCCCTCTCATTCGTGCTGTTCGTGATGACGCCTTCGATGATTACTCTGTCCCCCTCGTTGGCATTTCGGGCATCTAAGATACTCATCGTTTGTGCATGAGAGACAGTGCCTCCCAAAACAAAAAAAAGTATTCCCATCAATACAATGGGAATACTTTTTAACACATTTATTTTTTTTGCCTTCGTCAAATACTATTGACTTTTGATGATAATATTATCTAAACGGTAAGTGGTGGTATTTGTTGAGGATGTACCCTCGTATTTAAACGCTACATTGACGTTTTCACCAAAGGAGCTCAAATCAACTTCGCCACTTTCTACCCATTCGTACTGATCATCGCTATTACTTGCTATGCGGGCTGAATTGAGTTCTGTCCAATTGGCTGAGTTTACATTTCCAGAAAAATCATCTGAAACCCAGACCGTTAAGCCATCGTGCTCCCAGAACCCTTGTGAGCTCTCGAATGTCAAAATATTAGTTTCAGTAGTATTTACCTCAGGGGTAACGAGCCAGGCCTCATTTTCGGCATCATCAGAGTTAAAAGCAGTCATTTGGGCAAAGAGGTTCCCTTCAAAGCTTCTATAAATCCATCTTCTGTCTCCTACAACAGCCTGATTGGTCCATCCAGGTATATCAATATCATCTCGATCCGGACCTGATTGAAAATCTTCATTCACTTCTTCCATAGGGTCTCCTCCACCGGTCCCAATCACAACCACATCATTTAGATTTCGCAAGCTCAATTGAAGGGACTCTTCATTTCCCCCTTGAGAAACATATGCAGTAATCCTCAATGTATCTGTAGGAAAGGTCTGCTCAGCCCAGTCCGCACCAGGGGAAGTGAACATATCCATTTGAGCTGTACCGTCATCTAAAGTGACATTAAAAATCCAATCGTCTTCATCTTCTTTGCTAATCAAAACATTATCCACCTGAACTAAAGTGGACTCCAGATTCTCAAAATCCGCCAATATATCCTCCAATGTCATAACTCTTGGAGTCACATTTCCCTGTCCATCATCACAAGCACGACTTAAAGGCACATTATTGATCTGTAAAAGTCCTCTAAACTCTGAAAGTTCTTGGCCCGAAACATCAATTTTTACTCTATCATCTAAAGAAAAGGAATGAAAATCAACAAAACGTACCGCAATACCAAAGCCCTCATCATCCTGAATTATTATATTCTGTCCGTTAATATTCCCACCACTCACATCAGAAATCACTGTTCCTTCAATGTACAAGTTAGAAGGGAGTGAAGAAGCAGAGCCGGTGTACAAACTCCGAATATCCTCAATGGGCTCGGGATCGCCATCAAAATCACAATCTCCTCCTCCTGTTCCATCGCATCGCTCTCCGTCCATATCGACATCACTCAGATCGCGGATAAATAACTGTTTAGTCGTCCCAAATACAGAATAAATGCCCACAATATCTCCTCGCCCGCTTGGCAAAGTCTCCCCGGCAAAATCTGCAAAACCACTAGAACGCAAAGTAATTGTATTCCCATCGCAATCTTCAAAAGTTCGATTCTCCGTATTTTGCTCCTCAGCATCCGCATAGGTTAAGCCCAAATCACTGTCAGAAACCTGAATATCCTCTAGGCGGACGAGAGTGGAAAGATCTTCGAATCCCAAACTATTAATATCCGTTGTCTTCGGATCCAAATCTTGATCTCGCAAGCCTTTAGTAATATATTTATCCAACAAGCTTTCCTCTATGCCACCCAGTTGCATAAAACCACTATTGTTGATGAAAACACTGCCACCCAACTGGATCAAACCATTAAAATCTCCTACAATTAGGTCTTTACAATCAATGTAGATCCGGCGACCTATGGGGTAATCATTATGTAAATCCCGGGCATTTAAAAGAAAGGAGATGGCTATTCCTTCGCTATCCTGAATCACGATATTTCGGAAAAAATTACCGGAAAAATCATCTGCCGTTACTACAGCTGATACTACCCAGTCTTCTTCAATCGTAACGTATTCTCCTTCCTCCCACAAATCCACAATATCACTCAAAGTGGCGTTAGTTTCGATATCCGGATCTTCATCATCTTCAACCTCAGGAGCATCAAAATCCTCTTTGACACAAGAGAATAGCATTACCAATGCCAATGACAATAAGAGGGCTAATTGTTTGTTCTTCATGATTTTAGTCATTTTTAGATTCTTAATGTGGCGCTAACAAAATAATTTAGGCCAAACATGTAAAATTTGTTGTTGGGAAATCGATCGACATTCGGCACATCCCCTTCCTCTCTGGCATATTCAAATCGATATTGTTCGAATCCGCCCGTCACGATATTCTTGTTGTTTAAAATATTATTCACTCCCACATTCAAATAGATATAGTAGCCACCGAACCGGAAGGATTTTCCACCAAATAAATCTAGTGTCATCGCGCTAGGTGCCTTCTCTTGGTGAACGATATCCCGGTACAGTTCAGAGCCGGGTTCCACGCCAGTCACTGCATTGCTTCGCCTTCTGTCGGGATTCATTCCCAGATAAATATGGTCGTAATAATTCAGATTCAAATTTAGAAACCAATAATTGGGTGATCGATACGATAGCCCAACCATAGCAGCCGTTTGTGGAACATTATCCTCAAAGAAGTTTTTCAAAAACACCGTGCTTCCCTCATCGATAAAAGTCTCATCGGGATCCAAAACAATCGTTGCTTCGGGTCTTGAAGTATAGGTATAAGAACCCAGGGAGGTCGCTGCATTGACACTGAGTGCTGGCAACAACTGCCATTCCACGGCTGCCTCAACCCCCATATGTCGCTTGTCAATACCCGACATGATATAATTCACAAAACCGGCTTCAATTGACTGTCCCCGAGAATCGACAACGGATTGATTACCTATGGCCCCTACATCTAAAAAGAAAGACCGATTAAAGTATTGATCCCTAAAGTTCATGACATATCCGGTAAAGCGAGCTTTAAGGTAAGGAGAACGAAGTACATAGCCCCCTTCAATGCCTTCCATTTTTTGGGTAGTCAGGTTCGGAATCAAAGAGTTTCTCGTTCTCGGTGAAACGAAACTATTTCTAAACGTCGGGGCATCCGTGCTCGCCATGGCATTGACGTATAAATAATTTCGTCCGTCAAATTTATAAGTAGCTCCAGCTTTAAATCCATAGGTGATGAATTCCGGCTGTTCTGAACGTCCCTGTGAGTTGTCGGGAAATTTGCCGTTGGCCCACTCTCCATCCCTCCAAAAAGTATTGTAGCCTACCTTAGCAGCAACAAAGCCTTCCCAGCGACTCCCCGAATATTGTAATTGTCCCCAGGTTTCGGCCCGACGACCGTTTCCAGTGTAACTGTACTCAAAGCGATCTCCCTCCCTGACCACTTTATTAGGGGTACTTAGATCATTGGACACTGTTTCGTCCGACAATGAAAAGTTTCTCAATAAAAAGCGATCGACATCCAACCAGTAATCTGCACCCAATAAATCATCAATGAGCTTATAATTGTCCGATTGAAAAGCTTCAAATTGGGCTCCTATTTGCATGGTCCAATTTGAACTCAAAGTATTATTATATAAGGATCTAACAGCAAACTGCCGACTGTCATATCGCCGATCTTCGATGATGTATCTGCCGATATTCCCATTTACAGTGTTTCCATCCACACCGTTGGCGTTTTCAACCGTAAAGGGACTGTTTCTATTTACGTCGTAAAAGTGATCCCAATCCACCTGCATTTGGTCGGGGTTATCCGACAAATATTCAGCGACTTCCTGAGAAGCCTCAGGATTGTCGATTGAACTCGGCAACTTTCGGTAAAAGCTAGGCCTGGGATCCCGGGTTTTATCAAACCAATTGAGTGCAGTAGAGCCATTGCTTCCCGCTCGCGCACTTACCGTTGTCGTAAGGAAATCCCCTTCATTCATCGTCCAGTCATGTCGAATGATACCCACGGGTTGATTGGTGTGGCGCATTCTGGAATTCCGCTTGGCACCATCTTGCCAACCCCAGTTGCTATTGTAATAATTTGTTCCGGCCAATTCGTACATTTCATCTGTCCCGGGAAAGGTGTTTCCCCTTCTTGTGGGTGAGCCAAAAGCAGTGACACTAATGGCGTGTTTATCATTGATCTGTTTTTCCGCTCCTAAAAAGTAGGCGTAATTATTATAAGAAGTACCTGGAATATAGCCTTCCTGCGCCCATCGTCTGGACATAGATACCGAAAAAGACCAGCCAGAAGCTAAAATACCCGTATTATGAGTTACCATGATTCGGTTGCGATACGTTCGATTAGAGGCGGCATACGAAACCCTGGTACTCGCCCGCTGACGAGAGGGGCGGGTATCAATTTGATTGGCACCTAACATACCGCCAAAAGCATAATCGATACTTCCCATGCCAACATCTACTTCGCGCAATCTGAACATATCGTTAAGTCCTCCCCATAAACCCCAAAAAACAAAGTTATTCTCGAGGTTATTAATCGGTGCACCATTGATTAAAACACGAGAATGCTCACTATTCAGACCTCTAATTCTAAAACGAGCAGCACTCCAGTTATAAGCGGCTGCACTAATAAATACATCTCGAGATGCTGTTAGAATCCCGGAAATGTCTTGTCCACCATCCAGATCATCATCAAAATCACTTTCGGACAGGACTAAGGTGGGCATATTATCGGCAGAAGATCGATCATCGATCGTAACTTGACTTTTTACATCGCGAGAGACCCATTCCATCTCGATGGTACCTAAGGAAATGTCTTCCTCTATTGTCAAATCGCGGAAAAAGTCTTCGTGCTCTGCCACCCGAATCGTTAGGGCGTAAATACCTTCAGAGATATCCCGAATTAAAAATTTTCCGTCAGTTCCCGTCACCACCGTTTGGTAGCCCGGCAACAGATTGACTTCAGCATACGGAATCGGTTGACTGGTAACCGCGTCTATCACCTTTCCCTCCAAATTGTATTGTGCCATGGCTAAGAGCGGCAAAAAAAATGAGAAACAGAATAGGACCAAGTTCTTGTTTGACATAATTTCATCTTATGGGTCGCAAAGTTATATAATTTCTCCGCTTATCCATTAAAGGATTATTAATTCATTCGTATATTTCAAGCATATCATAAAATCACAGTACCTTCGCATCACAAATTTTTATCCTATGCTAAAAAACTGGTGTTCTTCAAGTTTATATATTTTGATTCTTCTCTTTGTGGGTCAGGGATTAGAAGCTCAAAGAGAATACAAAGTTGCAGTCGTGGGTTTTTACAACTTAGAGAACCTCTTCGACACTGTGCATCAAAGTAATGTGAAGGATCACGATTTTCTGCCCAAGGGGGACTACGTGTGGAATACAAAAAAATACCGCGACAAATTATCTAATCTAGACCGAGTCATTTCAGAAATCGGGACAGATTACAGTCAAGATGGAGTAGCTGTGCTGGGAATATCCGAAGTAGAAAACAGGACAGTGATTGAGGACCTAGTCATTCAGGAGAGAATTAAAGATCGAAATTATCAAATCGTACACGAGGACTCTCCGGACAAACGCGGCATTGATGTTGCACTCCTCTATCAGGAAAAGTATTTCACCTACGAAGGGCATAAGGCGGTAAAAGTCCCCTTAGATGAATTAGAGGAAGGAGCGCGTCCGACGAGGGACATTCTCCATGTATGGGGAACTTTTGATGGTGAAGAGTTCCACTATTTAGTGAATCACTGGCCATCTCGGAGCGGAGGAGAAGCGGCGTCAGCCCCAAAGCGAAAGCTTGCTGCACAGGTCGCTCGCCAAATAGTTGACAGTATCCTGGATGAAGATTCCAATGCAAAGATTATTATCCTGGGCGATTTCAATGACGATCCCACCTCGCCTTCTATAAAGAAATACGTTCGAACGAAATCCCAAAAACGAAAAGTCAAAAAAGATGAGTTTTACGGAGCCTTTGAAAAGCACTATAAAAAAGGGATAGGAACAGGAGCCTGGCGCGACTCCTGGAATCTTTTCGACCAAATGCTGCTTTCTTATGGTTTGGTGGATCGACGACAAAAAGGGTATACTCACTACAAATCCGTCGTTTTTAATGAGCCCTATCTCATTTCTAAGGTGGGCAATTTCAAAGGATATCCTTACCGAACGTTTGCTGGTTCTCGTTATCAAGGGGGATACTCGGATCACCTACCCGTCTTTTGCGTATTTGTAAAACCACTGGAGTAATTCATGAGTTTTAATGCCCCTTTGCAACTGTCCCAGGAATTTAAAATTCTTTTAGATGAACTAGAGGATAGTTCCAAAAATATATTCATCACGGGCCGGGCGGGTACGGGAAAGTCCACATTGCTGCGATTATTTACAAAAACGACCCAACATAATACGATCGTTCTGGCACCAACGGGCATTGCGGCCCTAAATGCTGGCGGACAGACCATACACTCATTTTTTCGATTCCCTCCACGTCTGCTTACTCCAGACATGATATATCGAAGACGAAATTCGAAAATATATCGCGAAATGGATACGCTCGTCATCGATGAGATTTCAATGGTTCGAGCGGATATGATGGATGCTATGGATCTTTTCCTAAAGAAAAACCGAGGAAATGAAGAACCCTTTGGCGGGGTTCGCGTCATCCTGTTTGGGGATTTATTTCAATTGCCTCCGGTAGTATCCTCTGCTGAGGAACAGCAATATCTTCAGCATCAGTATAGTAGTGAATACTTTTTCAGTGCGCCAGCCTTTGATCACCTGAATTTTGATATCCACGAACTAAATACCGTGTATCGACAGGAACAACGATTCTTTCTCGATATCCTGGATGCCATTCGTCGACAACAAATCGACTACGAACAAATGGAAACCCTCAACAAACGAGTATTTCCCGAACAATTGCCCTACGAGCCCCCATTCATCACACTCACCGCAACCAATGCAAAAGCGGATGCCATCAATACCCAAAATATTCGCCGGCTTCCCGGGAGTGAGCACTTTTATGCTGCCCGAACCGACGGTGCTTTTCCCAAGCATCTCGAACCCACTAATGAGCAATTGGTGCTGAAGGAAGGCGCACAAGTCATGACCCTCAAAAATGATTCTGAAGGCAGGTATGTCAATGGATCCATCGGTACGATCCAGGCCTGTCATATTGATGCAATTGACGTGCTATTCGATGACTACAAAGAAACGATCACGCTAAAAAGAGACCGCTGGGAAATGATCAAGTATAAATGGAAACCCAAAACAGGAGAAATACAAGCAGAAACCGTTGGCTCGTTTAACCAGATTCCCATAAAACTCGCCTGGGCGATCACCATTCACAAAAGTCAGGGAAAAACATTCGAGAAGGTCGCCATAGACCTCGGTAAAGGAGCTTTCGCTCATGGACAAACATACGTAGCTCTAAGTCGTTGCACTACCTTTGAGGGCATTGCCCTGCGGCAACCTCTTACTCCCCGGGACATCAAAGTAGATCCCCGCGTATCGGAATTTTACGAGCGCTTTGTCGTCGCATGAATCTATATTTTTATCCTCTTCTTTTAAGATTTGGCTAAAATTTGTTACTTTTAGAAGCAAATATTTGATGATGTCAAGAAACAAAAAGCGCAATAAGCGCATCCGAAAAATAAAACAACAGCGAGAAGGTAAAAGGGTCCTAATTATTTCTGTTGTTGTCACTGTCCTGATTATGATAATCCTCTACTTTGGATTTAGTGGATAAGTCCTGAAACAACGCTTGGCCCCTTGCAATAGAATTTCACCTTAGGATTGTTTTTACACAATTCCTAAAATGATCTGTCGAGCTCTCCCGCATTTGTCATAACCTTTGTCAAAAGTGGATGGCCTACTGATGTTTTATGTTGAATTACAGAAGCTTAGCAGAGGGATAACTCCTCGAACCTAGAGCTGTTTTTATCAGAAAGATAGGAAAGACTTGCACTATTGTAATAAGGGTGCCTCCGGAAACTATCCTCTTGCGCGAACAGCCATTTTTTTTAATTGCTTAGATGTAAAATATGCACGTAATCATCGTGTATCCTCAGTCACTTAGCTAGGCTCCATTGTCTCGCCTTGATTACGCACATACTTTTTCACCTTCACATCAAAAAACAGTTTCCTGAGGTACCCATAATTTGTTCCTGAAACC
>JAWLFI010000110.1:0-9126 GCA_041685645.1 Saprospiraceae bacterium
ATTGCACACCTTAGGGTGCTGTTTATCACTTGAATGTAGTTTCTTTGAGGTTTCAGAAGGGGATTGTATGGATTGCATATTTTTGGTGCTGGCTTGGGTGTAAACTTCCGTCGTACAGCTGTCTTTATGCCTGCCCGCGCCGGAGGTCCCTAAAGGCCATACACATCAACTTACGACTGGTTCTGTTACTCACAAAAAGGATAGCAGACAATAACTGATTAGAACCTCGACAGGGGTTCAACCCCATTAGCCCGGGCGACAGCCCGGGGTGGACAATGCACACCCTATTCAGAACCCTGAAGGAGTTCAACATCCTATCGAACAGGATGTCATCCAAGCGTTCATTTTGGTATAAATGAGTTATAGTTCAACCCCTTCAGGATTTGAGTTCTCGTTGGTTCATAGACCCCGAGCTTGCGCTCGCGGCTATTCATATTCAAGCCCTTCGGGCTTGTACGGATCGTTTGTTTCTATTGGATAGAGAAGCCTAATAAAGTAATACTTTGAGAAAGGAGGCTAAAATGAGCAAGTAGTAAAATTGCTTTCACCTTAAGTTGACGCGCATGCCTAAAGGGGAGCCCGCGCGCAACTTCCCGGCGAGGGATGACAATTCAATGGCCGATTGGAGTACCTGTGGTTTTGTTATATTGGCTCTTGAAAGATCACCGGAAACGAATAAGATTTGATGCCAATTCCTGGCACCCTGCTGTCTAAGGAAAATAAAAAACCCTCACGATCTATTAGTCGTAAGGGTTCTAAGAAATAGGTTGTGGGCCCACCAGGGCTCGAACCTGGGACCACCTGATTATGAGTCAGGTGCTCTAACCAACTGAGCTATGGGCCCAAAAACAGGACTGCAAATTTATGTAAATTTATCTCAATAATCCAAAGCCATGTCTGCGAAACCGAAAAATATCATTTTTGATCTGGGGGATGTCATCGTGGATATCGATGAACCTCGCTCATACCAGGCACTTCGGGCACTGGTGGCTCCGGAGGCAGAGGCGGAAGCTGAGCAAAAAATTCTTCAGTGGACGCGGGCCTTTGAAGTGGGGGCCATGAGCAGATCCCAGTTTGTCAGTGCATTGCAGCAACTCATGCGTCCGGAAGTGAATCCCGACGATATTATCTCGGCATGGAATGCCATGCTGCTAGATATCCCCTTCGATCGACTGCGGCTCATGCAACTCCTGCGAGAAAACTACGCTGTTTATATTCTCAGTAATACGAATATCCTGCATTTGGATTGGGTGAATGCTTTTTTGCAGGCGCATTTCGAAATGGAGTCTTTGGATGCGGTTTGTGATGGCGCATTTTACAGTCATATGTTGAAGGATAGAAAGCCAGAACGAACGATCTTTGAGAAAATGTTGGCTGCCGCAGGCATCCGGGCGTCAGAATCCGTTTTTTATGACGACAAACCAGAGAATGTAGAGGCTGCGCAAGCCGCTGGCCTCCTCGCAATATTGAGTCCGCGAGATATCGATATTCGTTTGCAGTGCGCGGTTTGGTTGTAAAATAGAAGGAGTGACGAATCGGGAGTCAAGAAATGAGACGGTTATTTGAACATAGTACGCAGCCTGGAGGCAATTCAAATTGCGTGAGCGATGTGGAGCCGCCCCGAAGCGCCGATAGGCGATGAGGGGGACCGAGTCCACCCCAATCGGGGTGGCGAAGGGCCGAGTGAAGCCCCGGAATCACCCCGAGCTTGCTGAGGGGGGATGGAGGGGGAAATCTGAACGAGTGGCGTAACGTAGCGACGCCACCGCGGCGAAGCCCCGGTGGCGGCACGCCCAAAAACTAATCATTTAAATTCTCTTCCCGGGCCCGGGTCAAAACCATTTTCTCCTGAATGCCGGCATTATTCATGTGGAAACTGAGGGTGTCGGAAGTCAGATTGATTACTTCTACTTTGATTTTGAGCTTATCGTTCGGATCGAAGGCGATGAAGCGCTGGTCAATCCAATAGGTGCCGGTATCGCGTTCGCCACCAATGTTGGAGTAATAGGTTTTGTCGCGATGGAAAGTGAAAAATACATTGTCATCGCACTGGTTGCCTGACTGGACAGGGCTGGTCCAGGACACACAGGTCCAATCTCCGGTTATGGTGTCGTAGCGCTTGGAATCGCTGCAGCTAAAAAACATGAGCAGAAAGGGGAGGAGGAGAAGGGTAGGTATCGGTTTCATGGCCTTGCTTTTAAAAAAGGTGATATTCATTGGCTAATAAGTTCGGAAAAATTACGGACTTCTGTTATTTTAAAGGCAAAAAGATGAAAAGATTTATAATAATGGGCCTGATTGTGGTCTGGGCGGTGGTTGGTTTTGGCTTTATTGTGGATGTTGAGGCGCAGAACAAATCGATTCCTCTGGATACTCAGGTGGTGAGTCAGCACGAGATTGAGATTCGTGGGGAAAAGGTGCCTTATGAAGCGGAAACGGGGACTCAACCGGTGTGGAATAAGGATGGGGAAGCGGAGGCGGCCGTGCACTATACTTATTATCGACGGACGGATGTGGAAGCTACGGAGCGTCGGCCTTTACTCATATCTTTTAATGGAGGACCGGGGGCCGGATCGGTATGGATGCATCTGGGATATACGGGCCCTTATGTTCTGAAGGTGGACGATGAGGGCTATCCCATTCAGCCATATGGGGTGCGACCGAATGAGGAGAGTGTGCTGGACAAGGCAGATTTGCTGTATGTGAATCCGGTGGGCACGGGCTATTCGCGGGTGATTGCCAAAGAGTACGATCGGGACAAATACTTTGGCGTGAAGGCAGATATTAATTATTTGGCTTCGTGGATTGAGACTTTCGTGAGTCGGCACAATCGTTGGTTATCGCCAAAATTTCTGATTGGTGAGAGTTACGGTACGACGCGGGTGTCGGGTCTGGCATTGCAATTGCAAAATGCGGAGTGGATGTATCTGAATGGAGTGATTTTAGTGTCACCGACGGGGCTGGGAATAGGTCGGGATGGACCTGTGGGGGCGGCGAACCGCTTGCCATATTTTGCTGCGACGGCCTGGTATCACGAGCAATTGCCTGCAGAACTGCAAAATCAATCCCTGGAGGCGGTGCTTGCCGAGGTCGAGGGGTATACGGTGGATAAGTTATTGCCGGTCATGACGAAAGGGGGCTTTGTGGAGCCGGAAGTGAGGGCGAGGACGGCGGAAGAGATGGCGCGGTACTCGGGATTGTCAGCCCAACTAATTATGCAGCACAACCTGGATGTGTCCTATTCGACTTTTTGGAAGCATTTATTGCAGGAGGAGGGATATACGATTGGGCGATTGGATTCCCGGTATTTGGGATTAGATCGCATGGAAGGGGGGGATCGCCCGGACTATTATGCCGAGTTGACTTCCTGGTTGCATGCATTTACGCCACCATTGAATCACTATTTTAGAAGTGTACTCGGTTTTTCAACCGATGTGAAGTATCAAATGCTGGGTAATGTGCGTCCCTGGGACGGCAGTGGTGACCGCACGGGTGAGAACTTGCGTCAGGCCATGGCGCAGAATCCCTTTTTACAAGTGATGGTGCAGTCGGGCTATTTTGATGGCGCGACGACCTATTTTAATGCAAAATACACCCTGTGGCATATGGATCCTTCCGGTCGTTTGAAAGATCGCTTGCGTTTCGAGGGATATGAGTCGGGCCATATGATGTATTTGCGAAAAGAGGACCTGAAATCATCGAATCAACATTTGCGCGAATTTATATCTGGAGCGATTCCATCCGAAGGTGTGCCGGCGCAATATCAGAGGAAAAAGTGAGCCTCCGATGGATTGACCGGGGGAGGTGGTGAAATGTATCCGGGATCGGATTTTTCTCGTATCATAAGTTGAATAATGGAGCGTTATACATAAAAGAGTTCGAATCGTTCATAGAACTGATGTTGAGGCGGCTTGGGTTTATAAAAAATGATAGGGAATGAGGGTGATACAAAAACTTTACAATTATGGAAAAAATTAAGCTGCGATTATTGTTGTTTGTCTTTCTCCTTTTAGGTGGGGGAATGTATGGGGTATTGTGGTCTCAAGTGCCCAATATTTCGAATGAAATCAGGGCCCACGAGAGTCCCAAAGATCTATTAGTTCAGGGTCGGTATATGTTGCTCGATAGTCTCAAAGCGGGTAAGATAGAAAAGGTCAAGGAAGTAAGAGATTATTTAATGATGGAATTGGATCGGGATTTGTTGGCCTTCACTCCCGGGGAATATTTCTTGATTTTGTATTGGACGGAAGAATACGATTTGCTTTTGGATCAACTCGAGATATGGGCTCAGGACGATATTCCGGAGTTCGATGGCGTTTGGTCCGTGCCGTCCGAGGATATGATTTTTGACCGTCTGGCGCGATGGACCCGCAGGCACAGAGATAGTCTGGATTTGCGAATTGATTCGGTCTTTCCGCCGGGAGAGACTCATGATATTTTGCATCTCTTTCTGAATCATTTGACGATGGAGGACGGAGTGTATGGGGCGGATCAGGAGGTATTGAATGAAGAGGCAACCGAATTTATAGAGCAATATCCGAATTCGGACTTTATCAATCTGGTTCGCGAGCGCATTCGGTATCAATGGGAACTGTCTCCCTGGTTTGGTGGTATGACAATTGGCGGAGGGTATAATGGTCTCACCAGGGACCTAAAAACCAGGTATGGGAATACGGGAAGTATTGATTTTGACATTTATGCCGGTTATAAACGCTGGGGTTTGATGGCTGATTTTCATTTGGCCTTTACCAAAAACAAAGTGAATGAGTCATATACTTTTGACGATGGTTTTGAGGTCGAATGGCCCGCGGGAAGTGGAGCGAGATTGTACAGTTTTGGACTCAAGGGATTTACTCATATTCATTTGGGATCAAAGTGGATGATAGCTCCCATTGGAGGAATCGGGATATCAGCAGTGGAGCCCACAGAGTCAGATATGGAGGACATTCCCGAGTTGGAAGTATTTAAGACCGGCTATTTTGAGACCTACAGTCTGGGAGCTATGGTTCGATGGAAATTTGGTAAATCCAGCAATAATAATTCCTCCATTTTTATTCCGAATGGTTATCAGGAGGAAAGCACCTGGTATTTGCAACTTAAATACGTGTATAGTGAACCGCGCTTTCAACGGAAACTAGTGGGTTTCGAAGGTCACTATCATCGCATTTCATTGGGTATTGGAGGTTTTGGGAGATCCTACCGTCGCCAACTATAATGTTTGCGGCAGTCATGTTGAAGGGGATCGAGGTATTGACCCGAAAAAATGCGGTGTCTTTTTCTTAATTCGGGCCAAAATTTGCGGTTTAACTATTTGCTTCTTTTTACTGCAACTGAGAACTTTTGGTTGTTGAACGGTAATACCTTTTCTTTGCTTCCGGCAGTATCTGCTCAGGGCATCGCTTTTTGTAGGCAAATCCTGCTGCAGCGTGCTATTAGAATGAGACGTTGCAATGCAAGGTCTCTACATGGTTTAATAAATGGGAGGTAGTCTCTACATGGTTTAATAAAAGGGAGGTAGCGTAGGCCGCCCCTACAGACCCAATCGCGGGGACCGATGGCGTTTCACTATTCAAGGCCCGGTGCATGATGGCGAAGCCATCATAGATTTGGCCATCGCGCAGGGCAGCCCGGTCCTTGGGTTCTTTTCTTGGGTGTTTGCTTTTGGATCAAGCCAAAAGCAAGAAAGAAAAAGGAACTTTTACCTACCTCCCAATGCTGCAGATCAAAAAATGAGAAACCTTCGAAATCGAGAAGTAGGAGAAAAATAACGGTTGGAAATGTACCCTTCTTTTTTCAAAAAACCCGTCTCTGATCCTATCATCTTCTCATCCTATAAATCCTAATTCAGACAATGAGGGCCCGCCAAAAACCACAGAGCGTACCTTACGGCACGCAATATTATTTCTGTTGTTTCTCTACCCATAGGGCGTCCCTACAGGACGCTTTAATTCCGTTTTTTTGATAATGAAGAGTGGGAAAAGGACTTAGGTCGGATATTGTAGAAACGCGATGCCTCACGTCTCTTTTCTAACCCATTACTCACAATCAGGAACAAGAAAAAACCCCAACCTTTCAAAAAACCGTTCCTAATCAGAGTCATCAGATCATCAAAAAAATCAGCGGTTCAGACATTGAGGGCCCCGCGCGTTTGCCATTGTAGAGACAAGGCACCGCCTACGCTATGAGCTTCGGCATTCTTCGCTGGCACAAAGTGTCGCCCCGCTGGGGCTGGAATTATTTTTTGAATTTGTTTTCTACAAAGGTGTCGCCGCTACGCGGCTTTTTCTATGTACACCTTCTGGATTTGAAATCCGATTTATTGAAAGTTACCGTGAAGAAATCAGAGCCATCAGATCATCAAAAATATCAGCGGTTCAGACAATGAGGCCTTGCGCGTTTGCCATTGTAGAGACAGGGCACCGCCTACGCTATGAGCTTCGGCGGGCGAAGCACGCCCTGTCACTATCCACACCATCAACATTTGTATATCTCTCATCACTCAGCAGATTAAGCTGTAAAGGATCCCGGGGCAAGCCCGGAATGAGGATTGTTTGTGTTATATTGTTTGTGTTATTTGGTATTTGTAGAGACCTGCGACCCCGCAAAAACAGGGCAGCCCGGTTCTTGGCGCTCTTTTCTTAGTTGTTTGTTCTTTGCTCGCTCGGTGCAGACTTATTTCTTTATCATAAAGTTTATGAATAGTGCGCGTTAAAAACTATAGCGCAAATTCAGCATGAGATTTCGCCCCGGATTCGTCACTTCGAAAGCGCGTAAAATAGACATGTGACTCAGGTAAGTTTCGTTGAGTAGGTTGAGTGCCCGGATCCCGACTTCTAAAGATTGGTTGTGCCATTGCCATTGATACTGGGCACCAATGTCCCATAATTGATATGCATCAGTAACTTCTTCGTTGAATCCCGGTCGGTTTTGCTGTGCAAACCATTGCCAACGCGTAGAGAGTGACACTTTGGGTAGAGCTGTCGGTTGATAGCGAAGCTTCAGGGAGTAATGATCCTGCGGTACGAAAGTCAAATTTTCTTCACGATCTCGCCGCTCGCCCCGAAACCAGGCCGCCTGGCCCTGAATTCGAAGCGAGCTCTGCGGCAGCATGTCGTAAGAAAAGGACAATTCTCCACCATAGAGTCTGGCGGGCGCTTGTTCAAAAGCCCAAATGGAAAGGCCATCTTCGGGTCGGACTTCACCTGTGGCTGCAAAGAAGGTGAAATTGTTGATGTAGTTGATGTAAGTTGAAGCCTGTGTCGTCCAGCGCCCGTGTTGTTGAGAGTAATTGAGGTCCAGCTGAAGGCTTTGTTCCCGGTCGAATTCTGCATTTCCCATCTCGAATCGATTGGTGCCCGGGTGGGGCCCATTTGAGAATAGCTCTGCCAAATCCGGGGCTCGATAGCCCGAGGAGAGGTTGAGTCGCAGGGATCGTCCTTTTTTCCAAAATCGACTCACGCCCAAACTGCCCGTCCAACCCGTAAAATCCGTGTCGAGTCGTCGGCTCATGGGGTCTCCGGGCAGAACAAATCCGTAGTCGATGAGATGTTCGGCGCTGGCATCCGCTTCCACATATCGGTAATCATATCGCAGCCCCCCTTGAATATAATAAGAACCCAAATCGAGGCTTGACATATAATAGAAGCCCTGCTCAAAAATCGATGCATCGGGAATGAGAATTTCCTCGGCAGATTTCATGTTGCGACTTTGAATCCAGGACCCTTGCAGCCCAAAGGTGTGTTCCAGTGCGTGGTCACCCTGCCAGGAGAGTCGGCCATTGTAAAAACTGTGGTGTTGGATCAGCCCCAGATCTACCTGATCGCGGCGCTCTTCAATCTCTTTTCGGTAATTGATGTGATGGCTGAGGTGAAAGTGGCTCACCCAATTTTGCCGCACGATTTTTTGAGCGTACGAAAAGACGTGATCTTCGACCTCTTGAAAAGGCAATTGGAGTTCTCGATCGTTGCGGGTAGTGGCCAGACTTTGGCCCGGCAGCATTTCGTCGTCTTCAATAATGCCCAGGTTTTGCTGGAGGTAGGTGTAGGACAGGCGATTTTCAAATTGTTGGCCCTTGTATCCGGCATGCAAACGGACGGTGTGATTATCGAAGCGCGAATTGCCAATACTGCGGTGATGGCCATCTTTGTAATCGGCATGAGAGCTCATCGCAGCATCGGCACCTACAAAAAATCCTGATTCAAAGCCACGTCCCAATCTAAGGCTAGGCCTGAATCCGAGACTATTGCTATGGAGTGTAAGCCCCACTTCGCCACGCCATTGATTTTGTTGCCAAAGTTGCTCATCGTCCTGAAGCAGGATAACACCTCCCAGAGCGCCGGATCCATAGAGAACAGAAGCCGGGCCCTTGATGATATCGGCACGCGAAATACCGAGTTCGTTGAGACCGAGACCGTGATCGGCTCCCCATTGGTGGTTTTCTAATTTATTTCCCTGAAAAATCGTAACCACTCTACTAAAGCCAAGGCCCCGAATGAATGGTTTGGCTATGCCCTGGCCGAGCATGGCTGCGCTGACTGCCGGATCAGTCTCCAGTTGTCCCATGATACCGGAAGCCTGACCGCTGGTCTGAATATCCCGCGTAGAAACCCGGGAGACCAGATAGGGAGTAGGAGCCTGGATGCCCGTTTGCTGATCTATGACCACCACCTGCTCTAATCCCGTACTGGTGGCTTCGAGCTCCAAATTCAGCTGGCGATGTTCGCCTGCCGCTAACGAAAAGGTGTCGCGGCGCGTTTGAAAGCCCAGATAAGAAGTAGTCAATACATATCGTCCCGAAGGCAGGGATGGGATGATAAAGTGCCCTTGTTCGTCGGCAGTGGCTCCGATATCGAGAGAATCAATATACAGGGTAGCAAAAGCGGCCGGACCTTCCGGGCTTTTGATCTGGCCATGGAGTTCCGCCTTTTGTCCCGAAGCGGTATGACAAAGGCTGAGGGAAAGTAGGATAAAGAAGGGGAGAAGTTGTCGCATGGAGTCAGTTAAAAAAGATCACACTAAAATATGTTTTCGATGCAAATATATATAAATTTAGACAAGACTAAAAATAAATTACGAGAGGTCAGCAAACAATTAGGTAGAGGGTGATATTTAGAGCAGTCCTTCTGC
>JAWLFI010000111.1:0-9111 GCA_041685645.1 Saprospiraceae bacterium
TGTGCATCCGATTGTTTTAATGGTCGGCGCCACCCTGGCGGCTTCCTGCGCTTTTATGTTGCCTGTGGCCACACCGCCCAATGCCGTGGTGTTTGGCTCTGGATACTTACGCATTTCAGATATGGTAAAAAAAGGAATATGGCTAAATCTTATTTCCATCACCATCATATTTTTGGTGGTTTATTTTCTTCTTCCGGTGTTGTGGAATCTATATCCATACGAATTTCCGGCAGATCTTAAATAATATCGATGGTACTCATTCTCAAACAAAATGCTCGAATTATGAAAAAACGAATACTTTTTGGGGTTATGCTCCTCCTCTTTCTCTCCGCGGGGATATTTGCGCAAAAAACCGTGACGGGCACGGTTACTGATGATGGTGGAATTCCGGTTATTGGTGCCACGGTCAAAGAAGTGGATACCGACAATGGAACCATAACGGACATTGACGGTCAATACAGTCTTGAGGTGACCGGTGAAAACTCCATTTTATCCTATTCTTACATTGGCTTAGAAACCAAAAATCAAGTAGTAGGACAACAAACAGAAATCGATGTGATTCTGTCTGAAAATGCTGAGGTGCTCAACGAAGTAGTGGTTACCGCACTGGGGTTTGAAGAGAACAAAGATGAACTGGGGTATGCCAGTTCTCAGATTGCCGCCGAAACCCTGCAGGATGCGGCTGAGCCCAACCTGGTGAATTCTCTTTCCGGGAAAGCTTCCGGAGTGCGAATATCGCGTAACTCCGGTGATCCCGGAGGTGGCGCTTATATTCAGATCCGCGGTATTTCTACTATCGATCGGGACGCTCAGCCGTTGATCGTGGTAGATGGAGTACCCATTAGTAATGCCTCCCGGGGCGAGCAATCCTCTATTGCTGCACAATCGCGCCTGAATGATATCAATCCAAACGATATCGAGAGTGTCAATGTGCTGAAAGGCGCCTCAGCCGCAGCGCTTTGGGGTACGCGTGCGCTTGGTGGTGTGATTGTCATTAAAACCAAGTCGGGTAAATACAATCAGAAATTGACTGTGAACTACAAAAGCACCTTTTCCGTGGATCAAATCACCGGCCGCTATCCTCAACAAACGGCTTTCGGACAGGGCGATAATGGAGTGTATAGTCCTACAGCCAGAGATTCCTGGGGTGACAAAATTAGCGATCGCTCCGGCGAACCGGATGTATTGAATACCTCGGGCGAATTTTTTGTGGATCAAGCTGGCAATACCTATTACCCAATTGAGGAGAAAAATTCAAGAACTTTGTACGACGATCAAAACTTTGACCAAATCTTTCAAAATGGCCATTTTTGGGAAAACAACATCAGCGTAAGTGGTGGAAATGACTACAGCACTATTTTCGCCAGTTTGAGCGATATGAACCAACAGGGGATCATTCGCAATAACTCTGATTATCGACGTACCACTTTTCGCCTGAATGCCGGTTTCCGTCTGAGCGATAAAGTGAAGTTAAAGGTGACGAGCTCCTATGCAAAAAGTGTTACCAATCGAATTCGTCGTGGAGCAAGTTCCTCGGGATTGCATTTAGGACTGCTAAGGACACCAGCTGATTTTGACCAAACCGGATATCGCGGTGATTATTATGCCGGACCGGAGGCGGCTCCAATTTCTAATCGCCAGCGATCTTACAGACGTTATCTGGGATCTCGTCCTGCTGCTGTTTATAACAATCCGCTTTGGACGATCAATGAGCAGGAGAATTTGGTAGATGTTGACCGCTTTATTACCAATGCAGAACTGACCGTTTCACCCACCACCTGGTTGGATTTGGTCGGTCGCGTGGGATTGGATAAGTTTTCAGAATGGACGCAGCAATTTTTCACACCCGGTTCTGCAGCGGGAGCTTTTCGCACCGGTCGGTTTGATAAGGAATTGGCTCGAAATACCATTTTCAATATGGATTATATCGCTAAAGCGGGAACGCGGTTTAATAAGAATATTTCGGGTGATATCCTGTTAGGGTTTAACTACAACGACCGTCAGCTCATCACGGATGGAAGCAGCATCACAAACTTCATTCAATTTACGGATGTGGCCAGTGGAATTCGGGATATCGATAATGCACTGCCGGAAAACAGGGTGGTGAACAGCACATTTGGACAGGAGCGAACGGTAGGTGTGTACACTTCAGCTAACTTGTCGTTATACGATATGTTGTTTATCAATGGAACACTTCGCGGAGAATCCGCTTCTACTTTCGGCGACGTCGGAGACAATACGTTTTATTTCCCGTCTACATCGATAGCATGGCAGTTTACTGAGTTAAAAAGTATGGAAAACTCCTTCCTGAGCTTTGGTAAACTTCGGTTTTCCTACGGTGAGGTCGGGGTGCAACCGGCGCGTTACAATACATCGAATGTTTTCATTGCTCGAGACTTTAGTGATCCGTTGGGGGGAAGCCTTGCGAGTTCACTGTATGGAAACGGATCATTCGTTCCCAGTTCACAGCGGGGAAGTCTTTCCTTGCGACCAGAGCGAAAAAAAGAAACTGAAGTGGGACTGGACTTGAGATTTCTCAATGATAGATTGTCCCTCAGCGGAACGTACTACACCAATGTCACTTCGGATGTGCTTTTGGACTTTCCAATTGCCAACTCTCGTGGCCTGGCCCGAATTTACACCAATGGTGCCGAATTGGAAAACCAGGGTGTGGAGTTAGATCTGGGATACAAAATAATTGACAGCAAGGACTGGTCATGGGATGTGAACTTCCTTTTTAGTGCCGTTCGAAATAATGTCAGTCAATTACAACAAGGCTTGACAATTAATCTGGGAGGCCTTACTGCCGTGAATTCCAGAGCTCTCGAGGGGCAACCCATTGGTGTCTTGTGGGGCTCACGTACCCTGCGCGACGATGATGGTAATGTTGTGTTTGACGAAAATGGATTTCCCGAACAGGATCAGGTAGAAGGCGTTCTGGGCGATCCCAACCCGGATTGGCAAGGCTCGGCTTTTAGTACTTTGCGGTACAAAAACTTCTCCTTATCTGTGCTTTTGGAAACCTTTCAGGGTGCCGATATTTTTGCAGGAACTAAATCAGTCATGACTGACCTCGGAACCTGGGGAGGAACCGCAGTAGAATCGACAGCGGATCAAAACCTGCTCGACTATAATGGAAACGTCATTCTTGCCGGCGAAACTTTCCGGGGACGTATTCACGACTTCGGGAATGGCCCAGTAGCACTGACTGAAAGTTGGTACAATGGAGATGGCGGCTTCTTCGGAGGTGGTAATGATGAGCTTTATATCGAAGATGGATCCTGGTCTCGTATTCGCGAGATCGTGCTGAGCTATACGGCTCGTTCGCCTTGGTTAGAACGCAACTTAGGCTTGAGTAGCCTGCAGTTTTCCCTTACCGGACGAAATTTAATTATTTGGACCGAATTTGAAGGAAATGACCCGGACACGAACTTTAGCGGGGTCAGTAAAGCAAGAGGTATTGATTACTTCAATAACCCGGCGACGAAATCCTACATATTCACCCTTTCGGCAACCTTTTAAAGAAAACCAATTATGAAACATATCATACTCTTTCTCAGTACTCTGTTGGTCATGACCTCTTGTAGTAATTTGGTCGATGACCTCAATGAAAATCCCAATAGTCCGACTTCATCTTCCTATCAATACATTTTGACGGGAACAGAAGTAGGAAATATGAACCTGCACACTGGCGAAGTGGCTCGTAAATCCGGTATTTTTGCCGGCCAATACATCGGCATTGATCGCCAGCACGAAGGGTTCTCGGAATACGCAGTCACTACCAGTGATTTTGACGGACACTGGAACGCCGTTTATGTTCAGGTCGTGATCAATGCCCTGGAAACGGAAGCCGCGGCCGAAGATGAAGGCGTGGCTGGTGTAACCCTCGGCATTACGCAGGTCTTGCGTGCGCTCGCGTTGGGTACAGCCACCGATTTGTGGGGCGATATCCCTTTTTCTCAGGCAGGTGATCCGGAAATCGAAAACCCGGACTTTGAAGCCCAGTTAGAGGTCTTTGGAGAATTGCAGACTTTGTTGGACGATGCCATTATTAACCTGGAATCCGGTTCCGGAAGGCCAACGGCCAATTCCGACATCCACTTTGATGGAGACCCTAATGCCTGGTTAGAAGTGGCACACACCTTAAAGGCTCGGTATTTTTTACATACCGGCGATTACATGCGCGCTTATGAAGAAGCTCAGGCAGGGATCAGCTCTCCAGACAACAGTCTGGTGGGTGTTCATGGAAATGCACTAGATAATGCCAATTTGAACTATCAGTTCTTTGCCATTCAGTCCCGACAGTCCGATTTAGTTGTGTCTGACTTTTTCTCCAGCATGATCAATCCAGACGAGCAAAGCAATCCGAATTTTGATCGCTATCGTGGAAATAGCAAAACCAATGAGGCCGGTCGATTTGGATACTTGTTCCAAACCACCGACCTGGGTATTCAGCCCAACGTCGTCAACGGTTGGGCCGCTGAGGATGCGCCTTCTCAGATTGCAACCTACGAGGAAAATATGCTGATTCTCGCCGAGGCGGGTTTCCGATCCTCAGGTTTTGATGAAGGTTTGTCCAGACTGAATGCATACCGACAGTATTTAAATAATGGTGGGTACCTTACCAATGCCGATCCTTCCGATATTCAGTATGCAGATTATGGTGCAGAAGACTTTGAGTCAGGCGGTATGGAGAATCCCGATGGATTATCTGCCGAGGATGCCTTGCTTCGAGAGATTCTGGAAGAGCGATACATCACCTTTTTTGGTCAGATTGAGGCCTTTAATGATACGCGACGAACCGAAGATGAAGAAATGGTGCGCGTTCCGATTGAGCCCAATGTCGGCGATCAACTGCCCCAGCGATTTTTGTATCCCGATACTGAAATTGATCGGAATTCGAACACGCCTTCACCGATACCCAACTTTTTTGATCCGACACCCGTCAATCAGTAAACTCAAAACATGGACTTGAAGTCAATTCGAAATACCGTCTGCCTCGCGCTCCTCATTCTGCTCGCGCAAACGGGGGCACGGGCTCAGGCCGACTCACTCAAGGTTTTGTTTGTGGGAAATAGTTTCACCTATTTCTACAACCTGCCACAAGTTGTGTCTGCTATGGCCGATAATCAAGGCATGGCAGTGATGACCCGACAGTCCACAGTGGGCGGTTCGAATCTGGAGCAGCACTGGAAAGAAGAGCGCGGAACACAAACGCGCCGGCTGATTCCATCTGAAAATTGGGATTACGTGGTGTTCAACAACCACAGCATGTCGGCTTTGACTGACTCTGCGGCTTTTATGGAGTACGGCAAAAAGTTTGCCCAGCTCGTTCACGAACAGGGCGCCCAACCGATCTTCATGATGACCTGGGCCTACGATTCCAATCCGCTGATGCAGGAACCTGTGACCCGTGCGTATCGAAAACTGGCGGCAGAAACGCAATCGATTTGCTTTCCCGCCGGCCTGCTTTTCGCCGGCGCGCGCCAGTTACGACCTGATCTCAATCTGTTTTTTGACGATAAACATCCGTCTGCATTGGGAACCTATATGCTCGGGCTGGCTTTTACCCGGTTTTTTACCGGAAAGCAGAGCACGGGCTTACCCCATCGGATTACGACCCGGGATCGAAATGACGAAAAGCTGTACCTGATATTCACGCATAAAGAAGATGCTCGATTTTTACAACAATTAGTGGACGAACATCCCTTGCCTAAGCGGCAGGAGTAATCGTCTCATTCACCTAAATTCAAACCAAATGAATTACAATATCATATCAAACCAACTTTTGCTGCCACTGGTAGCACTCCTCCTGGCCCTGGGCTGGGGGTGTGACTCTATGGATGATGATCTTTCGATTTCCAATGACTTTCGCCTGTTGCAACTCAAATCCGGAAATGATGTTCTGGAAGACGGAGTCACCGGCGTTTCTGTCCTCGCAGAACTGGAGTGGGTCTTTTCCCATGCCGTGGATCAGACGGAGTTCGAAAATGCCTTGTCTATAGATCCGGACGTCAATTTTAGTCTCGAATATGATGAAAGCGGTTCTATCATTATGATGAGTTTCGATGACCCGCTAGATTACGAAACCCTCTATAGCATATCGCTTCCACAGGGCACCTACGGTCAGGATGGAGAATCCAGTACGGAGGATATCAACTTTTCTTTTACCACAGCGGCATTCAATGCGCCACCGGTCAGTCTAACGACAGAAATCAACTCATTTTTTGAAGGCGACACGCTGGAGTTGGTTTTATCTATTGATGCACCTATTCTTCAGGAGGTATCCGCCGAGCTGGTCACCTCAGGTAGTGCTGAGGGAGAAGGAATAGATTATACCCTCAGCAGTGAGGAATTTGTCATTCCCGTCGGGGAGACTCAGGCTGTGATTCAATTAATTGGTATTGTCGATAGTGAAGTAGAGGGCGAGGAAACCATTGATTTGAGTCTGACGAATTTAGAAAATGCCACGGAAACTATGCCTCAGGTACTCAATTTGACACTGGGCGATACGCCACCGGAAATTGAACTGCAAGGCATCATGTCGCTGAAGATTGATGGCACCAGCACGAATGGACGCGCCATACACATGCGAATTTTAGAAGATATTGCTGACTTGAGTGAGTATGGAATCGGCATTGCAAATAATGGCGGCGGTACGGACGGCCGCGAGATCGACCTCCCCAACGTGAGCGTTTCCGCCGGTGACCACATTATTTTAGTTCGAGATATTGATGAAATGGGACTGGCCACCTATTTTGGAGATTGCTTCAACGACTATGCAGAAGTGATCCCGTCGGGCGGCGTCAATTTTAATGGAGACGACGCCGTGGAGCTTTTCAAGGAAAATACCGTCATCGAAACCTACGGGGATGTCGATGTTGATGGTACCGGCGAAGAATGGGAATTCAAAGGCACATGGGCTTATAAACTAAAAGGAGAGTGGGAGTATGGCGCAGTGGACTGTTCCGCTAATTCCACGACCACTCAGTCTTCGGATTGCGTATATCCATTTTGTCAGGCCCTTCAGCTTCAGGGTGCACTTGCTATTTTATGGGACGGATCCGGCGTCAATGGAGGAAAAGGCGTGCATCTCCGGGCGAACCGCGATATCCCCGACCTAAGCATATATGGATTAGGTGTCGCCAACAACGGGGGCGGAACGGATGGCATTGAAGTCAACTTCTCGGCCGAGTCTTTAGAGGCCGGTGATCACGTTCTGGTAGCTCGCGAGCCCGGCACGATAGCAGAGTATTTCGGCTCTTGCTACGATCAGTTTGATCTCGTTGTACAAAGTGACGGTATGAATCAAAACGGAGATGATGCCATTGAGCTTTTTGAAGGCTCGGATGTCATCGAAACCTACGGCGATGTCGATGTCGATGGAACCGGCGAATTTTGGGAGTATGCCGGTTCGTGGGGCTACAAAGAAGGTGGTATTTGGGTCTATGGCGGCGTCGATTGCGCAGCCGGCTCGAGCAGCACGCAAACCTCTTCTTGTCCTTATTTGTTTTGTCAATAAATTCATAGCGAGTATGTCACACTACCGATGGTCGATTTTTCTGGTTTTATCATTCGTAATTGGATTTTCCGCCTGCGATGACGATACCGATATGTCGCCCTCAGTAGAAGTTTTGTCTGTTTTGTTGAACAGTGCGCAGTTGTCCGATGGCGCCACCGAGGTGCCATTGGACGCTGTTTTTGGCTTAGTGTTTAATCGTGGGCTGGATCCCGATGCCTTTGAAGAGGCCTTTTCTCTTCAGCCCCAGACCGACCTGGACTTCAGTTATACTCAGCAATCCGCTCGCGTTAGCATAGAAGCCATGCTTCAGGCCGATACAGAATATACCTTATCGATAGTCACGGAACCCATAGGCCTTCAAGGGGAAAGGCTTATGGAACCCGTGACTATTTCTTTTCGCACTCGCGCCGAAGGTGTGATTCGATCTATGCCTCCCTGCACACAGGCCAGCTCAGAGTGCCTGCGCACCACCACCTTACAAGGCCCGGATGGAGAGGGTGCATTCTCTTTTTACAGCAGTTTTCCCATTTATGAAGAGCTCGCATCCTGGGAGGATCTCACCTCCGCCCTTATCATGGTCCACGGACTCAATCGAAATGCCGACGACTATTTCCAATACCTCATGTCCACTCTGCAATCAGAAGAGCGACAGTCCGAAGTCGCATTTCTCGCGCCTCATTTTCGACGAGAGGCGCGATCCGGAATGAATGACCTCTACTGGTCCGGCAATGGGTGGCGAGAAGGCCAATCCTCCAGCGATGCGGCTAATATGAGTTCCTTCGCTGTTATCGATCAACTCATTGATCAGCTCGGTGATCAAGAGCATTTTCCCGCACTGGAAAACATCATTATTGTCGGCCAATCCTCCGGGGGCTTATTTGTGCATACCTACGCCGCCGCCACTCGCATAGAAGATCGACATTCGCACCTTCAGTTTCATTTTGTCGTCGGCGAAAGCCAGTACTTTTATTACCCCGACGGACGCCGAGTCAATGAATCCAACGGGCAAATATTCACTCCGAGCGGCTGTACTGGATACGATATCTGGCCACTGGGCTACCGCAGCGTACCCTCTTATGTGTCGGCGCAGTCCCGGGACAGCTTAAATCAACAATTTTTGAAGCGCGATCTCATCTATTTACTCGGAAACGGTTCGGGCAGCGATGGCTCCCTCAATACCACCGAATGCCGTGCTACTCTGCTGGGTTCCAGCCGGTATCAGCGCGGCGAAAACATGTTGACCTATTTGAATACCGCCTTTCCCGATCACACCCACCGCAAAGTCATCGCCCAGGGCATCACCCACGACGGCAGCCGCATTTACCAAAGCCCTGCCTTTCGCACCCTCTTGAACGAACTGTTGGAGTAGAAAAGCATCCCTTTTGCGACCCAATATTTACTCATTTTCTTTTGGCGCTACCCGTCCTACGGCCGGGCCGGGCTATCCGCTCGTAGTCCAGGCTCCATGCGTCGGTATCCGTAGGGCTGCGTAGAGTTTCCAAAGGTCACTTCCTCGCCTTACGGCTACTTGCCGCCTGGAGCCTTTACTGCCGCTACTATCCCTTAGCGAGGGAGAGGGTGGGTGAATT
>JAWLFI010000112.1:0-9017 GCA_041685645.1 Saprospiraceae bacterium
CAAATTATTTTCAACCGCAGCCGTTATAATAAGATTGATCAGTTTTTCCGGTGAAAATTGACTCCACAGACTCAGACCTCGTGCTGACTGACAGGTCGGGTTCATTCCCTGCCCCACACCCAGCGGATTGCCCAAAAGGGAAAGCGTACCTCCAACGAGAATGGAATGGGCATCTTTCTCTGTAACATTTTCGTTTCTACTGTTTGCAAGATGCCTTTGTACTCTGGGGTTGAGGCGAATCGATAACAAATGGCGCAAGGCGTGCTGTGCTGATGAAGCACTAAATAAGCCATTTTTCAGCACGTTAGATAAGCCCAAAACTCCTTGTGCGTAGAAAACATTGCTGTAATCATTGATAAGTGTCAATACGAAATCGAGATGGCGCTCCAGCTCAATCGCACCAAACTCTTTGAGGTCTAATGCAGTCTGAAGGAATTCCAAATCTTTTTCTAGAGCTAAGTTTCGCAGAAGAATAACATGAGCCCTGCAAACTAAGCCGGTCTCTTTCATACTTTTGGCAAATGCCGAGGCTTGACTCAATTTTTCCTCCCGGGAAGCCCCCTTCAAAAAAGTTTCAAACTCATCATGGGTCATCCGGCTACTTTCTTCCGTCGGGCCATATATGGCATCGCTGAATTGCTTTAGTTCTCGATCAGACTCCCGACTAAGATCCAATTGGATGAATTCGTGAACCAAGGCAATGATTCGGCGTATGGGCTCAGTGAAAACGGGGCGCTGAGCTGTTATGAGTTGTAATTCATCTGCAATGCCCTTTTTTACACCGTCGATTTCAATTCTTTGAATGATAAACTCAAAGACATTTTTTATTTTTTTGAGTTCGCCTTTGGAGAATTCGACGCGATCCGACTCGCTCAGTGAGCCAAAAATAAGATCTAAGTTGAGGACGATAACTTCTTCAATGAAATCCTCAGCATCTGTGGGACTCATTTCGTCGTCATCAATTCGCCCTTCAGATATGGCCAGTAAGCGAAGTTCGCTCAGTAGTTCATAATTTGACGTTGGAGAACCCGCTTTTAGGGTGCCCCCGACGAGCCTCGGGATTAATCCTTTTGGCTTTTCCCAGGGAGTGGCTCGAAATAAACCGGAGTCCGCAATTTCGGGTATTATTTGATAGATGTATTCTATCTCTTCCGGTTCTTTGAGAAGTCTATCAATTTGACTGAGAAAACGGTAGGTTTTCTCTTCTCGCATTAAATCGCTGGCTGATTTTACATCTTGAAGCAATTCTTGCGCAGTTTCTCGAACATTATTGGTTATTGTCAAAGGTGTTTCTGTTTGTTTGTGTGAATGAATAAGGAATATTTAAAGGGTATCTCCGGAAACTGTTTTTTGATGCGAAGGTGGAAAAATATGTGCGTAATCAAGGCGAGATGATGGAGCCTAGTGGTTCGGCTTCGCTCACCACGGCGCCATAGCTAAGTGACTGAGGATAAACGATGATTACCTGCATATTTTACATCTAAACCATTAAAAAAAAATGGCTGTTCGCGCAAAAGGATAGTTTTCGGAGGTACCCTAAACATAGAAATTGTAATCTTGATAGTACTCCAACAATTCTTTCATGCGCTCGGGGTCTTCTCCTTTAAAGTTGACGGTCCCAAAGTGATTGCCATAGCCCTCTCTTGCGCTCACTTTTTGATTCGCTATTGGTGGAACCAGATTGTGATCTTTAAAATAAGGATCTTCTTGCAACTCTTCGGGGATTTCCAACTTGGTAATTTCTCCTCTTTGTGGGAATACCATCACATTTCCGACATAGTTTTTCGGAAATTCTTTAGGAAATAAAGCTTCTACTTCTTCTTTGCTTAAAGAAGGGTCGTGAATTTGGACGAAAGCAGCTAATGCGTCGAAACCGTAAGCATCAGTAACCAATTCTAAAATGTGTCCGCCAGGTATTCGACAGGCAACTTCTCCAAAAAATAGCTCGTCATCATCGGTAAGGAACCATTCCGGGTGAATCATACCGTATTCTATGCCAAAGCCTTTGACTAATTTGTTAATCTCTTGCAGGATCTTATCTCTTTTGGATTGAAGTTTTGGACCTGCAGGTATGTAGTTTGAATATCCAAGCTTGACATATTCTGTAATATTAAGAAAAACAACTTCGCCTTTGTGTATATAAGCTTCACAAGAGAACTCTTGTCCTTCTAAGTGGCTTTCAATCATACAAGGAAAATCACTATCCTTTGCCTTTTTGTCAATATCATCATGCGATTTGATGAATCGATGCCCAATGGTTCCTGCTGCACTGAAAGGTTTCATATGTGCCCAGGAATCTTCTTCCCCGGGTAATTGTAGGTTAGTAGAATTCATGCGCTCCAAAAATCTATGGGCATCTTCTTTATTAGAAAGGACTTCGAAATATCCTACGCGCAACCCGTATAGGAGTGCTTTTCGCTTCATCATGGCTTTATCTCTAAAAAGATAGGCGCGATTCAGTACTCTGGGATCATTTCTGTACATACTATTGAGTGCTCCTGCCCACTCTACAGTTTCCTCAAAAAGTGGGACGGCTACATCTGCTCCATAAGGAGCTAATAGTTCTGATAATAATAATGCATTAGATTGGTCGCTCCAGGTCTTGAGGTCGTAACCTACAAAAGGAATATCATTCTCTTTTGCATAACTTTCGAAATCTGGAAATGATACGACTACAAAGGGTAGTCCTTTTTTTTGAACGGATTCGATGACCGGAAGACTCCAACCGATCAAAGCAAAACATTTTGCCATGGAAATATAATTTTTTGTGTTCTCTTAGTATAATGGAAAAGAAGGTGAAAACCAAATAATTAACGTGGTTTCTGTATTATTATTGGTGTCTGTTGCTTATCACGCAACTTAATTTTCTAAAAAGGAAATATTATTGGGCACATCTGACGCAATACACACTTTCCGGCTGAATGAGGATCCGACCTAAGGGGATTTTTTGTCCACAATTTTGACACTGCCCAAAATCATCCTTATCTATGTTGACCAAAGCATACTCTAGTAAAGACAACTGCCCGCGAGCTTCTCTGAGTGCAGATTCGACGATGCTTTTATTGTTGATCGCATCCATGCGAGATACTCGTCCAATGGACACATCCGGGGTCACAGGGCCGCTCATGTTTTCATAAGAAATAATTTTTTTTCTGGTCTTTTCGATCTTTTCGCGGATCTTCACCTTCATTTCTTCTTTATCCATAATCAGAATGGTTCAACTGTGATATATGTGAGTTATATTTGATAATAGAACAACAGAAGAGTTGCCCCTGAGTTCAAAAAAAAAGGTCGTTCACAATGGAACGACCTCGTGTGTCGGGGCGACTGGACTCGAACCAGCGACCCCACGCCCCCCAGACGTGTACTCTACCGGACTGAGCTACGCCCCGAAACAAAAGTGGAGGATAACGGATTCGAACCGATGACCTCTACACTGCCAGTGTAGCGCTCTAGCCAACTGAGCTAATCCCCCTTAAAATAGTGGGACATACTGGACTCGAACCAGTGACCCCTAGCTTGTCGAGCTAGTGCTCTAAACCAACTGAGCTAATATCCCTATAATAAAGATGACAAAAGTAATAATTTTTTTATCTTTAGTATAAAAACTATATCTAGAATTTACAAGCTATAGCGATTGATGTATCTTGGAGGTAAAATAAAGTCAAATTGATGATGAAACAAGCTGTACTATATATAATATTAGCGCTCTTTGCAGGGACTAATCTTTGGGCTCAGCCCGGAAATAATACTTGCGCTGATGCCAATGAGTTGACCGATTTAGATAATGATTGCACGACGCATGACTTTGCCAACGCAACTTTTGATTTGCGCAACGGGAGTTGTTCTCCGGCTTTTGCAAGGAATGTGTGGTTTAAATTCACAGCTCAAGGCACCGATGTAGATTTGTCGGTGACGACACCGAGTGGAGATATTGATGCATTTGTTACTATTTACGAAATGCAACCACCGGTCTGCTCACCGAATACAGCTTTTCAGGTAGCTTGTGATACGAATGAGATTAATATTGGGAATGCACTGGAAGTAGGAGAGACTTATCATATTAGCGTGACATTTTCCTTCAATTATCAGAATTTTTTCACCCTTTGTATCAATAATCCCGAAATCAATCTCGATCCTCCGAATGACTATAAGTGTTTTCCGGCGCCCGCAGACTTTGATGATAGCTGTCTGGAGGGAACTACAGTAGGTGCTACCTTTGATTTTGACAATTCCTTTTGTCCTTTTATTGATAATCGCTCAGTTTGGTATGAAGGCCGATTGAGTAGTGGGAAAAACCGCTTAGAGGTAACGGTAAGCAATTTGGAATTTGATTCTGATGTAGCGATTATGATTGGAACCTACCCCGAGAATAACTGCATTCGTTCCTTTGATGAAATTTTAGGGTTTTGTTTTGACTCTACCGGTGTAGCGGACTTTCCCGATTTATCTCCGGGTCAAAAATATTTCATCATGATTAGTCATCCGGAAGGGTTCGAACAGGAATTTGAACTTTGTTTTGAGGAGAAAGGACCTCCGGGAGGCTGTGCCGTAAATGATCTTTGCACAGCACCTGAAATTCTCAATTTGTCGACGGATGAGGGAGAGATCTGCGTGCCCGGCTGTAATCAATTTGCAAGTTTCGGGCCTTCGGAATATTCCGGCACTTGCTACTTCATGCCTTCCCCCACCGTTTGGTATCAGGTGACTACTGATAACGAGTCGGGATTTATGCGGGTGCACGTGACGAGTGACACATTGCGTTTTCCAAAGGTGGCCGTTTTTCGCGGGACAGAATGTGTTATGCAAGATACCTTTCGCTGTGAACGAGGATCCAATAAAGAACTCGAGTTCTTTATGCAGGTGGATCAAAATACCACTTACACCCTTGCTTTTACTGATGTTTCGCAGGCTCGTGGCAACTTTGAATTCTGTACCGAGTTGATCTCTGACCCACAAGAGTGTAGTATTCGCGATACGCTTTACGCAACTTCTACTTCTTTCGGATCCCCGCTTGAGGGACCTTATCAACCCGGGGAAAGAGTGACCTTTAAGTACGAACTTCTCGAGTGGAATAAAGACAATTGCAATCGCTTGTCCGCCATTGTTCCAACCTTTGGACCAGCATGGGACCCCTCCTCCTTTGACGGTGATCGGGCACCGGCAATTATAGAAGAGCCTCGACCTGTCTCCAATGGATCCTGGGATTGGTATCCCCGAGGATCTGCACGCTATAATTACGATAATCCGGATAAAGGATATTTGAAAGGCACCCCTATTTCTGCCGGTTGGTTTTTCGTCAATAATAATGCCCCGCCCAATGACCCAAACAATAGTATTGGCGATGGAGTGGGATGCGATAATGATTCAACGGATAACTGGACCGTTTCTTTTAGGGTTACCGCCTTTAGTAGTGAAGATTGTCCCAATGGAGTCATGGCACCGGCAGACGTCGGGATGATTACTTTTGGTGATGGTGAAATTGGAGCGGGGCAATACAGAGGTTGTGCATTGGATGAACCCTTGCAACTCAGCACTAAAGTATTTTGTTGCGATCCCCCTGACTTTGATATTTCGCCAACTCTGAGGCGCATTTGCTCGGGGGAAAGTGCTACTATAGATTTCAGTAATCGACCTGTTTTAGAGGAGGTCTTTTGGACGGTCAAGGAAAGCCAGGGCCTGGTTTCTCCAGACCCGGGACGAGGTTTGTTGTTTAGTCAACAATTGTTTTTGATCCCAGGCGTGCCGCAAGGTTCGGTTACCTTTACTTTTTTTCCTCGGGATACCTTGGGTTGTGTAGGTGAAAGTGTAGATGTGACCTATCAAGTTTATCTCGAAGTTGATGCCGAGGCGGGACAAGATATTACAGCTTGTGAAGGAGAACTGGTTGAAATAGGAGGGAACCCTACCGCAGGCGGCGGAACGGGATCGAACTATCAATACGTTTGGACGGGGAGTACTCCCAATGAAGCGAACCCTACCATTGAGGTGCAAAGTGGAACTACAACTTATACTGTCAGAGTGATTGACCAACTCGCCAATTGCTCTGCTGTTGATACAATGCAAGTCACAGGTCTTCCTTTGCCGGGCATCCAATTACTTCCCATTGATGAAGTTTGTGCGGGAAAGGAAGGAGAAATAAATGTCGAGTTCTTTGGCGAACCTCCTTTTAATTGGAGACTTCAGGCGGGATCCTTTATTGATGAAACTTTTTCCAATTTTACTGAAGATAGTTATTCCCTAAATTTTGAACGGAGCCAATCATTTGATGTTACAGCTGAATTGATATCGGATGATAATTGCACAGTGAATCTCATAGCCTCTGAGTCGGCTAATATACTCCCACCGGACGAAACACAAGAGGATGTTGTCCTTTGTGATGGAGAGTCTTATGAGGTCAATGGTTTGGTATTTGACCGCTCTGGTGAATACGAAGTGTTTATAGAAAATAATGATCCGGACGAGTGTCACGAATTGCTGACGCTCAACCTGGAGATACTAAGTGAAATCGTGATCCAGAGACGAAATGTAGGTGTGGATGACGAAGATGGAGGCTTTATAAAAGTAGTAATGGCAGGGGGGCTTCCTCCCTATACTTATGATTGGTCAAACGGTGAAACGACGGATAGTATCTCTAATTTGGAATCCGGAACGTATCAGTTGACCGTTACGGATGATAATGGATGTATGGCTGAATTCGAATTCATGATTATGGTTACATCGACAACGGATCCTTTGGGCGCACAGACGAGGGTTTACCCCAATCCCGTTCGTTCTGGAGACTTTGTCAATATTGAAGCCGAAGGTCACACGAACCAAAAAGTTGTCCTGATATGGTCGGACAGCAAGGGAAGTATTATTCAAGAGGAAAAGGTAGCTGGCATGAATCGATTACAGTCATTGGCACCCAAACAATCGGGCATGTATCTACTGTCGATTCAGACAGAGGATGGTTTAATTCTTGGTCGTCGAAAAGTCGTTGTGATTGATTGATAGCTGATAAAGTTGTAAAAATTTTTACTTTCGCAGAAAATTTATGGGAAGAGCATTTGAATATCGAAGAGCAGCTAAAGAGAAAAGATGGGCTAAAATGTCTCGCATTTTCCCCAAATTGGCTCGAGCTATTACTGTGGCTGCTAAAGAGGGAGGGATTGATGCCGAAATGAATCCGGCACTTCGCGTTGCTATACAAAACGCGAAGACACAGAATATGCCAAAAGACAATATTCAGGCTGCTATCGACCGCGCATCGGGCAAGGATGCGGCCTCCTATGAGGAAGTGAAGTACGAAGGGAAAGGACCACACGGTATTTTGATTATGGTTGAATGTGCAACCGACAATCCGACTCGAACAGTAGCAAATGTAAAGTCGTATTTTAATAAAGCAGGGGGAAGTATTGTTCCCAATGGCTCCCTTGAGTTCTTGTTTGATCGCAAAGCTGTCTTTGAGATTAAACAAGAGAATGTTTCAGATGTGGAAATGTTTGAATTGGAGTTGATTGATTTTGGACTGGAAGAAATCCAAAAACACGATGGCATACTCTATCTCTATGCCGACTATACTCAATTTGGAGATTTGTCAAAAGCACTGGAAAAGGAAGGGATTGAACCGGAAAAATCTGCACTGGAGCGCATTCCTACCAGCCCGGTGGATTTCTCCGATGACCAAATGGAGGATATCGAGAAGCTGCTCGATAAGTTAGATGAGGATGAAGATGTGCAGAATGTTTTTACAAACATGGCATAGAGAACCTGTTTTTCGGCCAACCACTGACTCGGACATTCCTATAGGAAAGCCACATTTCGAATCTCGGATTCTGTTGTTGAAGTTGTAAAATCCAACTATTTTTTGTATTTTTCGTTTTCTTTGAAATATTCTTTGAAAACATATGGATTTAAAAACAATAGATGCCGCGTTGAAACGCGCCGCTGACCCTACCTATTTAGAACAAATGAAATTATTGGGCGTCAATACAGACCAGGCAATTGGTGTGCGTATGCCCAAATTAAAATTGTTAGCTAAAAATATTGGTAAGGATCACGAAATGGCGCTCAAATTGTGGGAGTTAGGGCATCACGAGGGTAGAATTTTAGCAGGATTGGTAGAAGAGCCCGATAAAATGGAGAGAGCGCAAGCCGATCGTTGGGTTTCAGAATTGCAGTCTTGGGATGAGGTAGATCAACTCTGCGGTTATTTGTTTCAAAAGACACCTTATGTAGAGGATCTGATTCCGGACTGGATTAAAAAGAAGGATGCCTTTGTCAGACGAGCGGGCTTTGTCTTAATCGTTGCTACCTGCATTCATCATAAAAGTAAGGAAGACGATCATTTTCTTCAGTACTTCGATTTGATTGAGCAATACTCGACCGATGATAGAAACTACGTAAAGCGAGCTGTCAATTGGGCCTTGCGCCAAATTGGAAAACGCACCATTCACCTCAATAAAGATGCAGTTGAATTGGCTAAGGAATTGGCGGGCAGAAAGAATGAAACGGCCAAATGGATCGGGAAAAATGCTTTAAAAGAATTGCAAAGTGAAGAGGTGTTGGAGCGGCTCAATAAGAAAGAAGAAAAGCGCCTGAAAAAGATTGAGAAAAAGAAGCAAAAAGAAAAGGCAAAGCAAGAGGCGGAGAAGAAAAAGATGCTAAAGAAAGCTAAGCAAGCCAAGAAGAACGGGGCAAATAACTCAGCTAAAAGCAACAAAAAATCTGCAGAACTAAAGACCAAGAAAAAAGCTTCTGCAGCCAAAAAGAAGAAGTAATTATTCTCTTCGGAGCGTTTGGGGGGTGATGAGGCTCAATAGGAATGCCGCAGAAGCCCAGGCTGCGATAGTAATGACTAAATTGGAACTGTATTGGTTGATTCCAATGGCGATGAAGGCCCAAATGCCAACGAGATGGAAGGCAAACCAATGGTATTTTGCCCAAATTTGATAGTATATCCACCACGCTATAAATAGTACGATCAAGGCCATTATACCCTCCAGCATTACGGGTACGATGGAAAAACTCTGAAT
>JAWLFI010000113.1:0-4345 GCA_041685645.1 Saprospiraceae bacterium
TGCAGAGATCCCGCTATGCGGCGGTGGATTTAAGATATTGAGAACCTGGAGCGTTATGGATAATTGCTCTTCTGATATCATAGATCAAATCCAGGTCATCAAAGTTGAGGATAGCTCCACTCCAACCATTCACTGTCCTTCTGATATAACGGTAGCGGGTGGTTATGACTGCGGTGCGGTGGTAGAACTGCCAGAGCCTATCATCGGTTCCGGCTGCTCGGGAACTCCGAATTATACGGTGTCGGTGAATGGCGGAACAGTGAGTGAATCCAATGGTAGATTCATCGTCTCCGGATTAGATGTCGGTACTTATTGGGTGACTTATACGGTAGAAAATCCGTGCGGAGGTTCGCCTACTTCATGTGAGATTTCTCTAACGGTCACTTCAGGTGGCGGAAATGGTCCTATAGCAATTTGTGATCAAAACACGGTCGTGGCCCTGGGATCCAATGGGACAGCTAAAGTTTTTGCCTCTACATTTAATGATGGAAGTTATTCCGATTGTGGAGATGTAGTTGATATTGAGGTGCGTAGAATGGTGGAAGGTGATTGCCCACCGGGTGTGGATGACGATACAGAGTTTAGAGACTATGTAGAGTTCTGTTGTGCAGATGTGGAAGATAACCCGATAACTATTGTTTTCCGCGTTACGGATAGTAATGGGAATACCAATGAGTGCATGGTTTTTGTGACGGTGCAAAACAAATTGAATCCGAGTATACATTGTCCACCGGATATCTCAATCGATTGTGATTATCCGCTGAATATAAATGACTTATCGGATTTTGGTACTGTTGTTACAGATCCCGATGATCGCGAGCCGATTTACATTTACAACGGGAATTATCCCAATGGCTTTGTAGGATATGATGGTTTGGCCACGGCGAATTGCGGTTCTATTTATATTACTGAGAGAGTAGATGACTTTACCAATTGCGGTGGTGGATACATTAAGCGAACCTTTACTGCTACAGATCAGGGCGGCGCATCTGTTAGCTGTGTGCAAAAGATATATGTAGATAAGGATAAGCCGTTTAAATGTAATCAGATTCAGTGGCCGGATGATGTCGAGATTAATAGTTGTAATTCAGTGATGACTGACCCGGATCAAACGGGCCGTCCGGAGTTTAACAATATCGGTTGTGGAAACATCATAGCTACGAATTACTCAGACGAGACCTTTTCAGTAGTGGAGGGTTTTTGCTATAAGATATTGAGAACCTGGAAAGTGCTGGACTGGTGTGGTTCCGGGGGAACTCACAAGATATGTGAGCATACGCAAGTCATTAAAGTGCGGGACCAGGATGCTCCCGAGTTTACTGCGGGCTGCGATGATGTGACGATTTGTACTGATGATACGAAGGGCTGTGAAGGCTTTGTTAGTCTGAAGCCAACAATAGAGGATTGTACGCCTGAGGATGACCTGAAATACGAGTATTTTATCGATATCAATGATAATAATCCCGGAGGGAGATATGATGTCATAGGGACGACTTCTAGTATTGATCGCTATTTGCCCTTTGGCACACACAGAGTATTATGGCGTGTAACGGATGGCTGCGGGAATATTTCGACCTGCTCATATCACGTAACGGTAGGAGACTGTAAACCACCGACGCCGGTTTGTATCCATGGGATAGCAACAGTGGTCATGCCGGTCAATGGAATGATCGAAGTTGAAGCCGCTGTATTCAATAGGGGCAGTTTTGACAATTGCACGCCAGAACAAGATTTGGTGTTTTCATTTTCTGCTGATGTAGATCAAGCGACTCGGATATTTACCTGTGATGATGTGGGGCTGAATGAAGTAGAGGTTTGGGTTACAGACGCAGAAGGCAATCAGGATTATTGCATTACGGAATTATCTATTCAGGATAATCGAGGCACATGCCCTGATACGAGTAGCATTGTGTCTGGAAGTTTGACGACGGCAAGTAATTTTTCCATTCCCGCTGCACAAGTGGATCTAGATCATTCTTCTATGCCACAAGGGATGGCAGCGAGCTCTGATTATGAAGGAGCTTTCAATTTTGAGATGTTCGATCCACCATTTATGACGGATATAGAAGTTCGACCGACCTCAGATGAGCAGCCTTATTTGGGTTTGACGGCTTATGATTTGTATCTCATGCAAAGACATATTCTCAATCTCAAGCCTTTCGACCAAGCTGCGCAATTTATTGCCGGAGATGTCAATAATGATGGGCAGATCAATGCGCATGATATGGTAGCGCTTCGGGATCTTTTATTGAGAAATACGAATGAGTTTCCCAATAATCACTCCTGGAGATTTAGAGATGCTCGTTTTGAGCCGGAAATAGAAGATGATCCCTATGCGATCTCAGAGTCTATCACGCTCAATGCCCCCTCAAAATTGGCTGACGATTGTGACTTTATAGGTATAAAGATAGGGGACGTTGATTTGTCAGCGCGTCCCGGTGTTGATTTGCGGGCAGAAGAGACGAAATTCATTTATGCTAAAAATCAGCATTGGGAGGCTGGAGATGAGGTGACCATCGAGTTCTCAAGTCATGAAAAAGCTCAATGGGTAGCTTATGAGATGTCGTGGAAGGATCCCGCTGCAATCCAAAATATTGATATTTCAGGAGTTGCAGAGCCAACTCTTGGTGATAAAAGAGCAGTCGCTCATGGACAGTCCACAACGAATGGTGATGACTGGTATATGGAGCTGGAAATTGAAGTATTGCAAAAAATGTCATTAGAGCAATGGGTTGAGGAAGCTGGAATTAAGATGATGGTCTTTGATGAGAAGGGGACAGCATACGAGCTGAAGATCGCAGTAGAGCCCGCACCCAATTTCACTTCGCAAGTTTTCCCCAACCCTTTTGTAGATTACATACAGGTAAAATGGAGTGATGCAGAGGTAGCGCCGAGAGAGTTGGAGTTAATAAATACCGAAGGCAAATTGATTCAGGCTTATCAATGGGATGGTGCCGCAGGCGAGGGACAATTGAAGTGGCAGTTGAATTCATCCATTGCGAAAGGAGCCTATTTATTACTCATACGGGATGCCGAGGGTAAAATCTTAGATCGACATACTTTAACCGGTATGTAAAATGAATCTGAGGTTAATATAATAATGCATATATAGCCCGTATTTTCATCGGAAGGATGGAACTACGGGCTTTTTTGGTATGGTTTATGTAGATATTGCTATAAAAGAGAATATATTTCCAGTAGTAATAGGAATATGACTCATAGACTTGTTATCTTTGACCATTGAGATAAAGCATGGACTTTATAAAATAAACTTATGAGATATAAAGAGCAATTCACATTTTGGATTTTTTCAGTCTTTGTGGCTCTCTTAACCGCCACTTCAGTCCAGGGTCAAGATCCAATTGATCTCATGGCGAGTAGTACCTCAGGTAATAATGGTGAGACAGTCTCGATCAATGTCACAACTTCTAATTTTAATGACGTTGCAACAATGCTGTTCAGTCTGTTTTACGATGAGGAAGTTCTAGAGTTTTCAGAAATCACGAATGTGAATTCAGATTTAGGAAACATCGATTTTAGTATAGACAGTAATGATCAAATAGTGGAGCCAGGCGAATTAGTAGTCGTATGGGATAATTCAGGAGGTGTTGATTTGGAAGATGGAGCTATAATATTCACTCTTGAATTAGAAGTTATTGGTGACCCCTGTGATGAGTCCGATTTGGAAATTGGGGATCCATCGAACCCTTTTCAAAGCTTAGATGTAATCAAAATAGTTGAGGGAGATTTCGTTGAGGTGGGCGCCAATGTGACTAATGGAATGTTTGATGTTCCCGGTGAAGGCTGCGATAATATGGGTGATGGAGATGTTACTTTTGTCGCTTCGAATGAGACGGGAGATCCCGGGGAGGAAGTTTGTGTAAGTGTAAGTGTTCGGAATTTCGAAGACGTAGCTGGTGCTGGTTTTACTATTACTTATGATTCCTCTGTTTTAGAATTCGAACAATTTCGAAACTCGAATCTGCCAGGATTGTCCGGGAGCAGTTTTAGTTTTGTTTCTCCCGGCGAACTTAGGTTTTCATGGAGCACACCGACAACTGAGGGCATTACAAGGCCGGATGGTGAAGTGATTTTTGAAGTGTGTTTTACAACTATTGGAGATAATGGAACGAGTTCAAGTATTGATTTTTCTAATGCGGATGTAATTATTGATGAAGGAGGAACCCCTGTTGAGGAAACGCCTAAGACTGAGTCGGGATCAGTGACGGTAGGCGAGGGCTCCTTTGATGGACTGGAATTTACCTTTGAGGACGTTCAGATAAATGAGGGAGAAGAATTTTGTGTGCCCGTTGTCGTTCGGAACTTTGAAGATATTATCACTTTT
>JAWLFI010000113.1:4445-8930 GCA_041685645.1 Saprospiraceae bacterium
CCAGGTACTTATAATGTTATTATCACATCAGATAATGGGTTTTCCATAGATACCAGTTTTGTTATTGCAAGTCCCAATGCCTTTGAAATCTCAGATATTGATATAGAAGATGAATTCCTGGGAAGCGATGGGAGCATTTTACTATCTGTTTCCGGTGGAAGCGGTGATTTCACTTTTGACTGGAGCACATCGCCATCAAGACAGGGAAATCCGCTTGAAGATTTAAATTCTGGAACTTATACCGTGACTATCACTGATAATGAGTCGGGCTGCGAATTGATCTCTGATGAAATCTCTGTCGACTTGATATTTGCAGTGGAAGAAGTTCAAGTCACCGATGTCAGTTGTCCCAATGCTGGCGATGGCTCTGCAGAAATAATACTAGCTGGCGGTTCCGGTGACTTTTCTTTTGATTGGGATTGCAGCAACTCTGAAACCAACAGTGCTACTGGTCTGGATGGCGGAGACTGCGAGGTGGTTATTACAGACAATCAAACAGGACGTTCTATCACTCGATCTTTTACGATTGATGAAGGAGATCCTATTGAAATTGCCCCCGAGATCACGAATGACGACTCTGGAGACGAATCCGGAGAGATCATACTAAATGTGTCCGGAGGGTCATCGCCTTACACTTTTGAATGGAGTAATGGCGAAACGACTGAAAATATTAGTGATTTAGGAGTTGGATTATATTTTGTGACCATAACCGATGCTGATGGTTGTACTGCTGAATTTGGCCCTATTCCCGTAACCGATGGGAATTTATTATTGAGCATTACTTCCTCTTTAGATGAGTTTAACGGAAATGGAGTGAGTTGCTTTGGCAACTGTGATGGGTTTATTGAAATTGAAGTATTCGGTGGCGAGGCTCCTTATAATATTGAATGGAATGATGGAGATGGATTTGAACTCAACCCACTATGCGCAGGAACGTATGAGTACACTATAACAGATGCAGGAGATTTAGTAGAGGAAGGATCTATTACACTCACAGAGCCCGAGGAAATTGAAGTTGATATCGTGAACCGAGAATGTTCTGAGGATAATGACGGCAGCATTGAGGTAGAAGGCGTTGGAGGTTCTTCTCCCTATGAGTATAGCTTTGATGGCGTTAATTTCTCATCAGAAAATGTAAATACCAATCTTTCCACAGGATCTTACAATGTTTTTGTGCGCGATGCGAATGATTGTGAAGTCATGGTTCCATATGAAATAAACAGATGTGGTGACGGTGACTGTTACGAGGCAATACCTGTAATAACGCCAAATGATGATGGCCGCAATGACCAGTTTATTATTCGATGCGCAGAGGATCGCAACAATAAGTTAGAGGTGTTTAACCGCATGGGACAATTAGTTTTTGAACAGGAGAACTACAGAAACACCTGGGAAGGGACAGATTTATCCGGCGGACTCGTTCCCGAAGGATCGTACATGTGGGTATTAATTATCCCTACTGACGCCGGAGGCGAAGAAATTCATCAAGGCACAGTTACGGTTCTAAGAAAATTGAGATAAAAGAAATAAGTAACCATGAGAAATTATATTTTAGGCTTAGTGGTTTTCCTTTTTTGCTTTCAGTTAGTGAATGCACAGGATCAGGGTATTTATACTCAGTATATGTTGAATCCAGTATTGATTAATCCGGGAGCGACGGGGTTCAATAATCAACACGAGGTGTTTTTCAACTATCGAAATCAATGGTCCGGAACAGAAGGTGCTCCCAGAAACTATACAGTGAGTTACAATGGACGGGTGTATGATAATGTGGGCATCGGTTTAATGGCTAATGCTGAAACCTTTGGCGCTTTAAATCGCTATCGGGCTCTATTGTCTTATGCCTACCAAATTCAATCTGATAAATTCAACCTGGGTATCGGCTTATCTACCGAATATCACCAATTCTCCCTGACAGGGGGGACATTATTGAATCCATTGATACAGTTTGATGACCCCGTTCTTCAAGAAGCGGCCAACGGCTTGCAGTTTTTCGATGTGAGTTTCGGCGTGTTTGGTGATATTAAGGAAAAGTTCATTTTTGGATTATCATTGCCGAATTTGGTTCGAGCTCGTATTGATGAACCGGCATTTGAATCGGACACCGAGTCAACCTCTTTTCGCTATTTCACCTTACTCACCGGTTATAAGTTTGGAGTAGAAGATTACGACATCAATGTTTATCCCTCCATTGTAGTAAAACGCGTTTTTATGGGACCGGAGGATGTGCATGCTGACTTGAACTTGTTGGTATCCTTTTTGGATGACCAATTGACAGGTGGGTTGAGTTACCAGGTCGGAGGAAGTAAGCGGCTGGGCTTTTTGATTGGGACAAAAATTAACGGATTTAATCTGTATTATTCCTATGATGCATCATTTAACCCCTTTCAAAATTATACGAGTGGTAGCCATGAGCTGACCGTCGGGATGGTTTTGGGAAGACAGTCCCAAAGCGGGAGTACTGTCAAAATCGACAGCGAGGAGTAAAGAATTCCCAAATGAAGAAAATCTTTCCACTGTCTTGCTAAAGGACAGGTGAAAGGTGATCGAATACTTGCATTTGGCTGCAATTTTGATTACCTTTGAGGAGGTGATTGAAATAAGACCAAACCAAAATTCATAAACCTTAAACCAATACATTATTATGAAAACCTATCTTTTATCGAAAAAATTAATGCGAATATTTTTCGCATGTGCGCTTTTCATGGCGCTAGGCAATGCGCAGACTTTACAAGCCCAAACCATACAAGACCTGGGCGAAGTAGGGGCATCTGACCTAGAAGCAGCATTTAATCAGGAAGTTTCTGAATTAGAGGCTGAATTGAACCAGACGCCACCCAATGTCAATGTTGAGTATAACGAAGAGCTCATTCAAGGCTACACTTATATTCTGAAGTCTTTTTTTGACGAAGATGATTTGCAGGCCACTTTTATTTCCTTTTTGGAGAGTGGATTAATGCAAGAGTCTGATGACGAGAGTTCATCGGCCTCAGAATATACCACTGGTCCCAATTTAAACAGTGGAAATCCATTACAAGATGTGATTGATTTTGTTGAGTCCTGGGACGTTAGATCATCTGATATTTCAGATGTGAATGAAACCTTTATCATGATCCGAACCATAAAAAACCAATAAACCATGAATTTATTATTACAAAAAATTTCTTTAGTTGGCATTAGTTTGTTCCTAAGTCTTTTGACTTTCGGACAAAATGAAATTGTGCCAACTGAGTGTACAGCAGAGACCTTTACAGTAAGTGAGGGTGACTTATTTTACGATACGGGTGGTCCTACCGCTGCCGGAGTGACTTGCGATGGTAGTTCTGGGGATGTAGCAGATGGTTATTATCCGAATAGTAACTGCGAAACACCGACGACGCTTGAGGGAGCCTTGACTGTTGATTTTCTTTTTATGGAAGTCTTTGGTGATTTCGATTGGCTAGAAATCCATGATGGAACCAGTACTGCGGATCCTTCTATTTTCGACAGTAGAGATATGCCGGCCGGTACGCAGACGGTGGCAGACATCCTTAGCACCTTCGGTACTACTGAGTTTTCAGGTACTTCCGGGAATCTTACTTTTAATTTCCGGTCCTCATCAGTTGTAAACCGCTGCGGGTTCGAAATTGAAGTAACTGAAGCTGAAGGTGGCGGGGGCGGACCTCCCGTTACAGATTGCGAATTTACTTGTCCTGATAATCAAACTGTTGATAACGACGCAGGAGAATGTGGGGCATTTGTAAATATTTCACTTCCCGAAATTATGGGGTGCGAAGAATTCACTTCCGTTTTTGAAGAAGACTTCAACGCTTGTGAATTACCTGCGGGCTGGACTTTGGCCGCTGAGAATACAAATGAACCCGATACTTTAATCGCTCCTTGCGGTGATAACTTATTTTCATTTGAATGTTTGAGTTACCCTGGAGATGATGGTTCTGATGCTGAGGCTGATGGTGCTTTTGGAAATGATTGTGCACTTGTTATAGATATGAATTCGAGTTCGCTCGGCCAACAATCAGGGGGAATCGCTTCTGTAACTACACCGGTTATTGACTTGTCTGCTAACGATCTTGCTTTCATTCAATTTGATTGGCAGTTAGAAGACTTTGGCGGCTTTGGTGCGCTCAATGTGAATGTTTGGGATGGTAGTCAATGGGTCAATGTGTTTACTCACACGGATTCAGATGAGTATAATCTAGAAGAGCAGGTTGATGTGACTGATTATATCAATCCTGATTTTCAGGTTCAATTTGAGTTTGATAATGAAGGTCGCGATGCAATTTCACTATTATGGGGGTTTGCCATTAACAACTTTTCAGTTTTTGCTGATGATCCAAGCGCAACTGCCAGCATAGTAAATGACTATAACGGATCTGAAAATGCCTCTGACTTTTATCCGGTAGGTACAACTACAGTGACATTTTTCGAAGAGAATGACCCCGACAACAGTTGTACTTTTGACGTAACTGTTGAAGATACTGAGGG
>JAWLFI010000007.1:0-33855 GCA_041685645.1 Saprospiraceae bacterium
AGTTCCTCCCTGATCACTGGTGGCTTTTCTTTCTAGTCTGCTCAACACTCGATGAATTGCGTGAAGGATGGGAGAGGCCCTCCTTAGAGGGGTCACCACCGGAATGTGGAAGGGAGCGGAATACCTGCTGGAACGGTTCAGGATCTGACCTGGGTATTAAAATCGCCCTCCGGTGGGGACCGAAGCGAATGCGGAGCCTCGGACAGCCTGACCCCGAGGAAAGCGATTGACGAGGGGGGCACGCCCAAAAAAATATTTTCTTAATATGACCCTTGATAAACATAAGTTTTCGAGTGGGGGTGAACAATAAAAAAGGATGAAATTTCGCTCGAGTCTTTTTTTCAGCTATTTTAGACCCTTGGAAAAAGACTTTGCAGATCGAAAAGTGCGGTGAAAGATAGGAAGTGATAGGGCCAAGTGATCTTTGCTGAGTAGGTTCAATGTACAGTAAAAAAATATTTGCCTATGGCTGCTAGCAGTGCTGCATCGAACTCGAGAACGACCTTATTTGGTCATCCCGTCGGATTATTCATTTTATTTTTTGCTGAGATGTGGGAGCGGTTCTCCTACTATGGCATGCGAGCCATCTTAGTTTTGTACATGATCAGCAGTGCAACTGGCGATAATCCGGGTCTCGGCTGGGATAGTTCGGATGCGCTGATGCTGTATGGTTGGTACACCATGCTGGTGTATGTGATGTCCATACCCGGTGGAATCCTGGCCGATAAGTTTATTGGTCAGAAGCGGGCAGTGCTCTATGGAGGGCTCACGCTGGTGTTGGGACATGGTATTTTGGCGGTGGAGTCCGTCTGGGCGTTTTATACGGGACTGGCCTTGATCGTGTTGGGTGTGGGTGGATTAAAGCCCAATATCTCTACTATGGTTGGCGGTTTATACCCACAGGGAGATGCACGGCGCGATGCGGGTTTTATCATTTTTTATATCGGAATCAATGTGGGGGCCTTCTTGAGTGCCTTGATCGTGGGATATATTGGAGAGACTATCGGTTGGCACTATGGATTTGGTTTGGCTGGTATCGGTATGTTTTTGGGCCAGGTCACTTTTATGGCGGGGCAGAAATACCTGAAGGGGATTGGCGAACCACCTGAAAAGCAGGATCCGCTTCATCCTACGGAAAGCGTTATGAAATCAGCCTCTTTTGGGCAACTATTTAAAAATTTGCTGCAAAGTAGATGGCAGTTTATGACGACCATAGGTTTGATCGCTGCATCTCTGGGTATTTCTTTTTATGCTTTTGAGGGGGGAGACCAATACGCATACTCTGCTTTGTTTATCTTTTTGTCTCTGGTTATGGGACTTTTAATGATGATCTATCAGGATATAAATGCGATCGAAAAGGATCGCTTTATGGTTCTGCTTTTGTCCTTTCTCATCATAATTGTTTTTTGGGGCGCTTTCGAGCAAGCTGGTGGATTATTGAATATCTACACTCTGGAGAAAATTGATCGAACGGTGAATTTTTTCACTATTGATGTCCTGTTTACCGTGGCTGCTGGTGTGTTATTGATTCTGGGTGCGCTGCGGTTGTGGCAGAAAAAGGAAACGGGCTATTTGTTCCTTCCGCTGGGGGTGTTGGTGGCTCTGATTTATTATTTTCTGAGAGGGGCAATAACGGAGGAGCCGTTTGAGATTCCCGCCTCAGTCTTTCAATCAGTCAATGCTTTATTCATCATCATTTTTGGCACTCTGGTGGGGGCCTTTTGGCTCTGGTGGCATAAAAGGGGGTACGAGAATTCCTCTCTGCTGAAAATGGCAGTGGGAACGATTATTATGGGAGCGGGATTTTTATTTATGGCCAAAGCCAGTGCGGATGTGGTAGAATATGGTGATAAGGCCGCCCTGATATTACTCATTTTTGCGTATTTGCTCCACACTCTGGGTGAATTGTGTGCCTCTCCTGTGGCCTTGTCCTTTATTACCAAGGTGGCACCAATAAAATATGTGTCTATCATGATGGGGATGTATTTTGCAGCGACGGGGCTGGGCAATAAGGTAGCGGGTTCAATAGGCGCTTTGTCGCAATTGGAAACAGTGCAGGTGCAGTTAGCACAGTCGCCGGCTGATGCGGGATTGATCCCTGATACTACCTACCAAAAGGCGATGAATTTTGAATTGGTTGGCGATATTTATCTGGAGGATGGAGAAGTTCGGGTTCAGGAAGGTGATGAATCTCTCTTACAATATCTTGAATTCAGTTTCCCTGAAGAGGAAAGCGGAACTGTGGATAGTACATCTTATAATCAACTATTAACCAGTTTGGAGGAGGAGGAAGCCTTCGGCGCTGAATCTGCTCTGACAGCTGTATTTCGGATGAAGTATAGCGATAATGCTATGCAGCAGCGCGTAAAAAGGGGAGAAGAAAATGTTGAGATGGAAATGTATCAGGGACAATTAGAAATTTTTGAATTCCAGAATCAACAGGAGTATAAAACTTTCGTCGGCATTTTCATTTTTACTGCAGCTTTTGGCGTCTTACTTTTACTGTTCTTGAAGCGCCTGAAGAAATTGACACATGGAGCGGAAGAAATCCGTCCCGACAGTCATTTTGAGGAGCAAGAAGGGTTCGAAGTAGCCGACAATTAATTTTTCTCCATTGGTAAACACTTAAATAGATGCTATGAATACTACCCAACCTGATTTTTTTGAAAGCAAGGTCTTAGGTCACCCGGCGGGTCTTTTCGTGCTTTTTTTTACAGAAATGTGGGAGCGATTCTCTTTTTATGGAATGCGAGTGTTATTGGTCAATTTTTTGACCATGGCGGCCATCGGGTATAATCCCGGCTGGGAATGGACGGCGGAGAATGCCGGCGCATTATTTGGCACCTATGCCATGCTGTTGTATATCACTCCGATACTCGGAGGGATTATTGCCGATAAGTTGACGGGCTACAATTGGGCGGTGGTTATTGGATCGATTGTGATGACTTTAGGTCATGCGAGTATGGCACTTGAGACGGAGTTGTCCCTGTATATGGGATTGGGCTTATTAGTCGTCGGAACGGGTTTTTTCAAGCCGAACATTACTTCTATTATTTCAGAGATGTATAAGTATTTGCCCGAGAAGAAAGATGGAGCGTACACTATTTTTTATATGGGTGTAAATGCGGGCGCATTTTTTGGCATGTTACTCTGTGGGTATTTAGCAGAAAAAATTGGATGGTCCTGGGGTTTTGGTTTGGCGGGTGTGTTTATGCTCTTTGGAACTTTACAATTTTGGCTGGCCAAGCCACTTTTTGGTAGAATTGGAGATACACCGGGGAAAATTGCTGCCGGGAAGGCAGCAGATGATGCGGCGGGCGTAGTAGAGGAGCGAGAAGACAGTAACCGGGAGCTCAATGCAGAGAAGCCCAATCCATTTACCAGTCTTGATAAAATTTTAATTGCACTCACTGCTGTTATTGGTCTGGGCTATGCCATAAATGATCCCGTGTCAAAAATTGTTGGTGTTGATGTTTTTGCCTTTGCGGAAATGTGGGGTATTTCAGGACAATATATCATGGTGCTATTTGCCTTGTTATTGTTTTTGGTTCTGGTTATATCTCGTATTTCCCGCTATTCTAAAGGAGTGAGAGAGCGGATGATTGCCTTTGTTATTTTTGCGTTTTTTACAGTATTCTTTTTCACTTGCTTTGAGCAGGGCGCTTCCTCTTTGATTCTATTTGCCCGGGATTTTGTTGATCGAAGTTTAAGTGGTGGAGCCGCCTTCGCCTATAATTTAGTCAACACACTTTTGACTACGATTCCATTGGCTATCATTACGTATGTTTTGTTTTTATTGGCCAGAAAAACTTTTAAGAAAATTCCTGCGTCCAACATTATTTTGGCGATCACCTTTGTCGGTGTTTGGGGGCTAACCTTGTGGATGTTGGATAGAGATTGGAACACTACGGCTTATTTAGTGACTATTGACAGGGTAGAAGAGGTGATGACAAATGAAGAGGGTGAGATAATACTCGACGAGCAAGGGGATACGACCTATCAATTTGTTCCGGTTACGGAGAACTACGTTCTCACGGATGAAGATAAGGTGTTAAGGGATACGATGAGAATCGGTGAAGTGGCCGATTTTGAGGAAGGGGAGCAAATTCCAATTATTGCAAAGAATAAGGAATCGACTAATTTTGGATATTTACCTCCGGATCGACTCGACTGGGCACGTGCCAGAGGGGTGGAAAGACAGGTGGATAATGGGATTGTGATGGCCACCGTGGAGGAAGTAAAAGAAGATGAAGTTGAAATTACAGTTTCCTGGTTTAGTATTCTCAATTCTTTTTTCATTATCGCCTTTGCTCCATTCTTTTCTCGATGGTTTGACAGTCGATATAATCCTTCTGCAGCATATAAGTATGGATTAGGACTGATCATCATGGCTATTGGGTTTGGCTTTTTGGCTTGGGGCTCGAGTGGAATTGCCGAGGGCGTAAAGGTGAGTATGATATGGCTGGTTCTGGCTTATTTATTCCATACATTAGGAGAGTTATCCCTGTCTCCGGTGGGACTTTCCTATGTGAGTAAATTGGTGCCGGGTCGAATGATTGCCTTTATGTTTGGTATGTGGTATTTGGCAATTGCTATTGGAAACAAATTGGCCGCCGTGCTCGGGGGCGAGATTGAGCAGATTCAGGAGTCTTATTCTCTGTCTGCCTTCTTCTTGATTTTTACCATTGTTCCGGCAGCCATGGGTTTGCTTGTGATTTTAATGGATCCATTCCTCAAACGCATTATGCATGGAGTGAAATAATCAATGGATAGCTTGTTTGTCGGTGAGTTCCCGCTCTGTTATTCGTGATCTAGTGAAAAATTTCTTATTTTAACGGGAATAAAGTAAGTACAGGAGTGTCGTGCATGAATAGATTCATCTTCACAGTTTCCATAATAGTGGGTTCATTTTCAGCTTATGCGGGGAGTACCCCCTGCACGGCAACCGACCTGTGGGCAGAAATGCTCGAACCGGAGGAGGTGAATATAGGCACTACTTCATCTGATGTACCCGATCCAGACTGCGGCGATTTTTCCGATGCTGACGAATGGTTTTCTTTCGAGTGTCCACCGGGTGGGGATGTGGCTATTCAACTCTATGAGGGTTCGATTACTAATGCTGCTTTTACTTTATATAGTGGAGAATGCGATGAACTGACGGCTATTCGTTGTGTTTCCGACTATCTTTGTGGTCAGGAACTCATGCCCGCCTACTTTTTTGAGGATTTAGATCCTGGAGAAACCTATTATTTACGCATATGGAACGAAGACGGTCCGGTGGCCGGCACATTGGACATTATCATTGCACACCCATCCGGTAATCCCTATATCACAACAGGAGATGCGACTGAAATTTCTTTCGAGGGTTCCAGTAATTGTATTCAGCTGACTGCCGCCGCTAATGCGCAGGTTGGCTGTGCCTGGTACCCCTTAGCTGTTGACTTTACGGAAGCTTTCGAACATCAATTTAGTATTTACTTGGGCGATATTCAGGGACAGGCTGGAGCTGATGGCATGAGCATTATATATCAGGTCGAAGATATTCCTACCTGCGGGCAATCCGGAGGGAGTATTGGTTATGGAGGCCTCCCCAATTCGCTGGGTATTGAGTTTGACTCCTTTATTAATGGCCCACCATATATCGATTTACCTCAGGATCACACGGCAATAAGTATCAATGGTAATATGTTCTCCCATATTTCCGGCCCGGTAGGTTTGGGAGTGATTTCTGATGGACAATTCCACCAAGTTGAGGTGGCATGGGATCCAGCGACTCAATTGTTTCAAGTTTGGTTTGATGATATTTTAGTGCACGACATTAATTACGATATCGTCAATAATGTATTTGGGGGTGAAACCATGGCTTATTGGGGAGTGTCTGCTTCTACAGGGGGCTCGGTCAACCAACATGTATTGTGTTTCGAAAATTTGGAATTAGAGGACTTAAGCGATGTATACACTTCTGAGGAGCTTACGCTTTGCGATGGTGAATCAGTTTTTTTGGAGGGAGAACTTCAGACAGAACCGGGTACTTATGTAGACGTTTACCCTGCAGCCAATGGTTGTGACTCTACGCACACCACAGAACTCGATTTCTTTCCTTCGAACCCTTCCGAGACCATGGAGGTCGAATTGTGTCCAGGTGACGTTTTTATCTTCGATGATATGCTGTATGATCAAACAGGAGAGTATGAGGTATACCTGGAAGATCGGAATGGCTGTGATAGTTTAGTCATCCTCGACGTTCTGGTAGAAGAGTTTGATGCTGCTATTGTGAGTTCGGGCCCTTTGACTTGTGGGCGAGATTCCGTTGAATTAGAACTAGATATTTACAACGGACAGGCATTAGAATATTATTGGAGCACGGGAAGCAATGCTCCCTCTGAGACTGTTTCCGAACCCGGTGGATATTGGCTTGATGTAAGCTATGGGGATGATTGTATTTGGTCGGAGGCTTACGAGGTAGAAGAGGAGCAGGCAACGATAGAACGAAGGGATACTCTGAGTTTATGTGCGGGGGGGCAAATTAGCTGGGAAGGGTATATTATCGATGAAGCAGGAGAATATGAAACTACCGTTTCCTCTGGCTCCTATTGCGATACACTTCTCCGCTTGAGAGTTAACGAAACTGATTATATCCCACGCTATGACACTTTGAGTTTGTGTCCCGGTGATTCAATTCAGTGGGAGGGATTGGACATTGATAGTGCCGGCCAATACGAGAAAATTATTTTGGCCGGGGAGGAATGCGACACTTTGGCTCAGCTCGAAGTAGAAGCCCTGGATTATATTCGCCAAAGAGACACTCTTGGCCTGTGCCCCAATGACTCTTTGACCTGGAAGGGTCTTTCCATAGACTCTGTGGGCTCTTACGAACTTATTTTGCCGGCAGCCACGGGCTGCGATACCCTGGCTCAGTTGTGGATCATGGAATTGGAACGAGCTGTTGAGCGCGATTCTTTTGCCCTGTGTCCGGGAGAAAGTAGGACCTGGCGAGGAATTACTATCGATAGCGCGGGATCGTATTTTGAAAGAATACCAGCGGCAATAGCTTGCGATACCTTTGCTTATTTGACAGTAAGTCAACTTCAAAATGAAACGAAATCAGATACCCTCTTTCGCTGTGAAGGTGATACTCTGTTGGCTTATGGTGAAAGTTGGGATACTGCTGGAGTGTATTCATTAACTCTACCATCTTCAGTTACTTGCGACACCCTATTAGAACTAGTGGTCATTGATCAGCCACGGATTATTTGGCGGGATACTGTGGGGCTCTGCCCGGGAGAAGACACGCTTTGGCGGGGGCAAAACTTGTCCGAAGCCGGGGAATACTCAATGATTATTTCCGCATCCACGGGCTGCGACACTCTGGCGAATCTGGTGATTGAAGAGTGGTCTCACCCCGTACAGGAGCGTTTTCTGGAGCGATGCCATGGAAATACATTAATGATAGCCAATCTGGAAATTGATACCGCCGGAACCTATGAGACCTATCTGAGTGCTGATTCGGGATGTGACACTTTATTGCGATTACAGGTCGAGGACGTACCTTTGATCGAAACCTCTGACACCCTGGGACTATGTCCCGGCAAAACAGTGAGTTGGCGAGGGGAATCCTATGATAGCGTCGGCAATTACGAGATGAGCTTATCCGGAACTGAGGGCTGCGATACATTAGCCCGGCTTACTGTATTGCCATTGAATAACACTGAGCGGACAGAGACCTTTGAAAAATGTGCTGGCAGAACTCTGGATGTTTACGGCGAATCTTTTGAGGATGCGGGCATGTATGAATTAATTTTGCCTTCCTCCCAGGCCTGCGATACTGTATTAACTTTGATAATAGAAGATTCGCCTCTCATTACCCGCAGCGAAGAGGTAGAAGTCTGCGAGGGAGAGACTTATTTATTTCGGGGGCGTGATCTTCCACCGGACAGCACCTACACTTTTGCTCTGGAAGGAGCTCCACCTGCTTGCGATACCCTATTGAGTTTGACGGTGAGCGAGGAACCACTCTATTCTGTTCAAATCGAGGCTTCAGGTCATCTCTGTCAGGGGAGCGTGCAATTAACATTGGACGGACCCAATGAAAGCCAAATTTCAAGAGGGAATTGGAGTAACGGAGCCACCGGGGACAGCCTGACCGTTCAACGAGCGGGAAGATATTTCTGGAGCTTTACCAGTTCTGCAGGCTGCGAGGTACGCGATGAAATAGTAGTGGAAGAATGCTTGCCCTGTGAGAGTGGAATCCCCAATGTCTTTAGCCCCAATGGCGACGGGGTGAATGATGTATTTACTTATAGTAGCTCATGCCAAATACAAGAGTTTACCGCGCGGGTGTATGACCGATGGGGAAATATGATAACCGAGAGTCGCAACCCGGATAATATTTGGGATGGTGGTGATTACGGTGTGGGCGTCTATGTGTTTCAGATTGAAGTGGAATTAGAGCATGGGGGAACAGTAGAATCCGAAGTTTTTCATGGTTCTATTACTCTCGTTCGATAGTATTTAACATAGAATCACTTGCTTTTCCCCTCCTCCACTTTCTTTTTTCTTATATGAATAAACCCTTCGCTACACTATTACATTCATATATACAGCGTATTTTGTGCATGAAATGAAAAAATCCGACCTCAAACCTATCAAAGCCCCGGTCGCAGCCGAACTCGATCAATTTGAGTCTTTCTTCAGAGATTCTATGAAGAGTAAAGTGCCTCTTTTGGATCGAATCACTTATTATATCGTCAAACGGAAAGGAAAGCAGGTGCGGCCGCTATTTGTCTTTCTCACCGCTCAAATGCTGGGAACCATTGGTGCCAAAACATATCGCGCGGCAGCTTTGGTTGAATTGCTGCATACCGCAACACTCGTTCACGACGATGTTGTCGATGATTCTTTTGAGCGCCGGGGGTTTTTCTCGCTCAACGCACTCTGGAAAAACAAAGTAGCCGTTTTGGTGGGGGATTTCTTATTGTCTCGTGGCTTGCTCATCGCACTGGATGCAGAAGATTACGACCTTTTGCAGATCCTGTCCCGGGCTGTAAAGTCCATGTCTGAGGGAGAGCTGTTACAAATGGAAAAAGCCCGCCGACTCGATATTGAAGAATCGGTGTATTACGACATCATTCAACAAAAAACAGCCTCCCTTATTGCCGCAGCTTGCTCCGCCGGAGCCGCGTCGGTTACTGATGATAAAGCCAGGATTGAACAACTGAGATTATTGGGTGAGAAAATCGGAATGGCCTTCCAGATTAAAGACGATTTGTTTGACTATGGCGAATACAATGTCGGAAAGCCCCGGGGTATCGATATTAGAGAAAAGAAAATGACCCTTCCACTGATTTACGCCATGGATCAGGCCACTGCTTCCGAGCGCAATCAGATGATTCAGGTGTTGAAAAAGCACAATAAGAATAAGAAAAAAGTGCAACAGCTCATCGACCGGGTGAAGGAGCTGGGTGGCATGGATTATGCCCGCACGGTCATGTTCCGATATCGCACCGAAGCCCTTGATATTCTACAGGATATGCCCGAAGGAGAGGCTAGGAAAGCATTACAAGACCTCATCGCCTTCGTTACCGAACGCAAGAAATAAACGCCCTATACTCCATTTTTCCGCTCGATTTTAGCTCCCAGGGCTTGCAGGCGGACGTCGATATTTTGATATCCCCGATCGATCTGGTGAATGTTAAATATTTTACTCTTCCCCTTCGCTGAAAGAGCTGCAATAAGCAAGGAAACACCCGCACGGATATCCGGAGAGCTCATTTCAATGCCGCGTAAAGGATGCTTGCGTTCCAGACCAATCACCGTGGCGCGGTGAGGATCGCAAAGAATGATTTGTGCGCCCATATCGATCAACTTATCTACGAAAAACAATCGACTCTCAAACATCTTTTGATGAATCAGCACACTGCCTTTAGCCTGAGTAGCAACGACTAATAGAATACTCAGCAAATCAGGGGTTAAGCCGGGCCAGGGCGCATCGTAAATCGTCATGATAGAACCATCGATAAAAGTTTGCACTTCGTACAAATCCTGCCTCGGGATATAAATATTGTCTCCCTGAATCTCAAATTGAATACCCAGTCGTCGAAACGCCGGTAAAATATTTCCCAACTCCTTTACTGCTGCATCTTGAATCGTTATTTCTGACTGAGTCATAGCAGCTAAGCCAATGAAAGATCCCACCTCAATCATGTCGGGTAGTATGCGGTGTGTCGTTCCGCTTAGGGTGTCAACCCCATCAATCGTGAGCAAATTACTCCCAATGCCGCTAATTTTAGCGCCCATCCGATTCAACATTTTGCACAGCTGTTGCAAATATGGCTCACAGGCAGCATTATATATCGTCGTTACCCCCTCTGCCAGCACCGCCGCCATGACAATATTCGCCGTTCCCGTCACAGAAACCTCATCCAAAAGCATGTACGTTCCACGCAGTTGCTCGGATTGAATATAATACGCCTTCCGTTTTTCATCGTAGTCAAAAGATGCGCCTAATTTTTGAAAGCCCAAAAAGTGCGTATCCAGCCGTCGCCGACCGATTTTGTCTCCCCCCGGTTTGGGCAGGTACGCTTTCCCGTAGCGCGCCAATAAAGGTCCCAGTAGCATGACCGAGCCCCTAATTTTCTTGGCATCGGCCTGATACTCCGCTGTGCTCATATACTCCATGTCCACTTCGCCCGACTCGAATTGGTACGCCCCGACGCCTTTTTTTGTGATCCGCACCCCCAATCCTCTCAACAAATCCATCAGGGCATTGACATCCAGTATATCCGGCAGGTTTTCAATCGTGACCGACTCTTGCGTGAGAAGTACAGCGCAAAGAATTTGCAAAGCCTCATTTTTGGCTCCTTGAGGTTGTAATGCGCCAGACAATCGATGCCCCCCTTCTACTTCAAAATAGGATTGACTCATAGTGCTCTTTCTTTTTGTCTCTCTTGATATGTAACAAATATATCATTTATTTATAGCTGAGCCTCACTCATTGACTCTTATTTTTTTCTTTTAATTTTTTGGGTGTTGCCCCCGGCTCGCCACTATCCATGCTGCCGAGCCGATGAATTAAAGAATCAGGCGAGCCGGTGGCCGGGCTATGCGGGGGTTCCGTACTCGAGATCGCCAAAGGCGATCCTCGAGTACCCGCGCTTGGACCGCGCGGCCCCTCCTATCCCTAACACAACAGCGTCTGGCTTTGCAGGGATATCTATATCAGACTTGCTATAATTGGCTTTTCTTACACCGTGGACATTGCTTTTATAGTTGACTCGCACTCCTTGATCCTTTTTATGACTGAAAAGTCAAAGACAATATATCGCAAAGCCGTCGAAACTCATCGGCAATGCGCATTGAGCATTATCCATCTCTGCTGAAGAATTTAAAGAATGAACAACAAAAAACCCATATCAGGCTGTCTTTAAAGGATCTTCGGAGTCATTCAATACCTAATACCCGGGTGTTATGATTAAAGAGCAATCCGCCTATTGTTTTTGTAATTAGCTCAAAATCAATGATTTGGATTTTATTCGGCCCGCCGGGCGAAAAATGCTTGCATTTTTTAGGTTAAATTTGATTATGTTTGTTTATCACAATATTTATTCACTGCTGCTATGCCGGTGCAGAGAGCCAATGTGTGCGTTCTTAGTATTACCGTTGCATAGTAACTAATCAGTAAGTATGGCCAAAAGAAATACGGATAAAAAAGTTACTCGCGTAGGAGGAGGAGATTCTGAACCACCTTCTCAGCGAGGTAATGGGAGCTTTCGACCCTCCGAAGAGAATAAGGGAAAGGCAAAGCAATTGCGCCTCTTTGCCGTACTCTCCTGGCTGCTTGCATTAGGGGCACAAGCCGGAGCCATATACCTGCTGTTTCAGCCACCTGTTTTAATGACTTGGCTCATTGTATTAATCGTCGTAGATTTGGGTTTCGCCATTCTCGGCGCCCAGTTATGGAAGAAGTCGAATCGACTTAATCCGCCTTCAGAGAAAAATAAGTTTCTCTTCTTTATGCAAAGTCAACTGGGCCTGGTCGCAGCCATCATTGCCTTCTTACCGCTCATTATTTTCATCTTCACAAGTAAGAATGTAGATAAAAAGCAAAAGGGAATACTCGGGGGAGTTGCCATTTTGGCACTGCTTATTGCGGGGATTAGCGGAGTAGATTTCAATCCCCCATCCGTAGAACAATACACAGAACAAACCAAATACGTTGAAAAACTCAACAATAATCAGAATATTGTATTCTGGACTAAAGCCGGAACGCGATATCACCTGGAGGCCGGCTGTTCTTATATCAATACCGACAAAACAGATGAAATCTTTGAAGGGACCGTTGCTCAGGCGCGAGAGCTAAAAAATATTTCTGAGTTGTGCAGCTTATGTGAGCGAAGAGCACTTCAGGACAATCAGCTCGATAAGGAGAAACTCGAACGCGAGATAGAATCCGAAATGTCGGGTGAAGACGAAGGCACTACAACGGACTCTATGCAGTAATGTGATATCTGCATTTAGAGGTATTCACTCTTTAAAAAACTAGATTGAGGTGCAATTTTAGTTAGCCTGGCTTGTTCGGTCGTTGAAACAATTATCGCCTGCGACGAGAAGAACGGGTGTTTCTCCTTTTTCTTCCCTTGGAGCGACTTCGACCGCGCTTTTTGTGCTGACTTTTCGAATTGTCATCGCTCAAGCCTTCTAGTTGCTCATTGTCGTCTAAGATCAATGCACCCTCAGAGATGCGTTTGAGATCGGCTTTAATCATTTCGTCTGAAGCGTAGTGCTCTTGATGCCAATTTTGGTAGGCCAACTTCATGTAAGAACCAATAATTTTAGCAAACTCGTGTTGCTTCTCCTCGTCTTCCATCTCAACGGCTTTTTCTATCATAGACATGATATTGTGGCCGTAGTGACTGTACTTGAGATCCTTTTGAGGATATCCTAATTGAGCGGGCTTTTTAAACTTTTCTTCTTTTGTTACCGGTTGCCCATCGGGCATTTTGACATCTAATTTATAGTCGGAGATCATCACGGCGTGTTTCCACAACTTCTCTTTGAGTTCATCGCCGTCATTCGAACTCGGATTGACTTGTTCCATGAGTTTTACGATGTATGCAGCGAAATTCTGGCGCTCCTCATCGTCCTCTATCGTGCAGGCAAATTGCACTAGATTTTGAATGTGCCTCCCGTATTCAGGAATGACTAAGTTTTCTCTTTGCGAGTTGTATTCTAAGGCTAAGGTTTTCATAATTCTTGTTGTTTCCCTGTCCGATTCCGGAATATAGGGCTATTAGTTTTTAATGTTTAGTTTATTCTACAGTGACTGATTTCGCTAAATTTCTGGGTTGATCTACATTACAGCCCCTAATTGTTGCAATGTAATACGAAAGTAATTGTAAGGGAATTGCCGCAATTAATGGAGTGAGCATTTCTTCTGTATGCGGCACTTCAATGGTGTAATCCGCCATTTTACTAATTTCTCTGTCTCCATCCGAAACGATAGCGATTACCTTTCCCTTTCGCGCCTTTACTTCCTGCACATTGCTGGCTATTTTTTCATAAGCACTTTGATTAGTAGCTATGACAATCACCGGCATGTTTTCATCAATGAGGGCAATGGGGCCGTGCTTCATTTCAGCGGCCGGATACCCCTCGGCGTGAATATAAGAAATCTCTTTGAGTTTTAGCGCTCCTTCCAAAGCCATGGGGAAATTGGCTCCCCTTCCCAGATAAAGTGCATTGCTCGTGGTGGAAATACTTTGTGCTATGTTTTGGATATTCTCCTTGTGAGAGAGTACAGTCTTAATTTTATCCGGTATGGCTTCCAACTCAAATAGTAAGTTATGGAATAAGGACTCGGGAATTTGGGCCCGATGGCGCCCCAAATGCAGAGCCATCAATGTGAGCAAGGTCAGTTGACCGGTAAAAGCCTTTGTGGATGCGACGCCAATTTCAGAACCTACGTGTATATAAGACCCACAGTCAGTCAGTCGGGCAATTGAAGAGCCGACAACATTTACGATACCATAGGTCAATGCACCCTTTTGACGGGCTATTTCTAAAGCCGCCATCGTGTCTGCCGTTTCGCCAGACTGTGAAATGGCAATCACAACGTCGTCTTCGTCAATAATCGGATTGCGGTAACGAAATTCAGAGGCGTACTCTACTTCCGTGGGAATTCGAGCCAATTCTTCTATTAAGTACTCTCCAATCAGTCCGGCATGCCAGGAAGTTCCACAGCCCAGTATAATGATGCGCTTGGCATTCGCCACCCGATCTATCCGCTCTGCTAAGCCGCCCAGTCGCACCCAGCCTTCGCGGGCATTAATTCTTCCGCGCATCGCATCCGCAACGGTCTCCGGCTGCTGAAAAATCTCCTTGAGCATAAAGTGATCATATCCCCCTTTCTCTAACTCTTCCAATTCCAGGTCTAATGGAAATATCTTGTGGTGTAAGGTCTCGTTCTCCATGGAAGAAATCACATAACTACCGTCGGATTTCATCTCACAGATCTCATTTTCGCCTAAGTACACGATTTGTGAAGTAAAACCGACGAGTGGAGTGGCGTCAGAGGCGATAACTAAGTCCCCATTTCCCACACCTAATACTAAAGGGCTTGCTTTTCTGGCCGCAACCATGGTGTCGGGGTTTTGCTTATCAATGACGACAATTGCATAAGCTCCTTTGACTACATGTAACGCCTTTCGAATAGCTTCGGTTAAAGTGAGGTCGTCAGCGGATTGATAATGAGAGATCAAATGAACCAATACTTCTGTATCGGTTTCAGTTTTAAATTCATGCCCCGCTTTGGAGAGGGCTTCTTTGAGAGAGTCGTAATTCTCTATAATCCCATTGTGAACCAGAGCTAAACGGCCATTATTAGAAACATGTGGGTGTGCATTTCGGTCTGAAGGAGCACCATGTGTTGCCCAGCGCGTGTGACCGATACCAATCTTCCCCCCTTTGTTTTTGCCTTTCGCATAATCTTCCAATACGGATACTTTGCCTTGCTTTTTGTACACCCTGAGTTCGCCATCATCTATCAGGGCAATGCCGGCACTGTCATATCCTCTATACTCAAGGCGCTGAAGGCCTTTGATTAAATAGGGGTAAGCTTCTTTATTACCTAAATAAGCTACGATTCCACACATAAAAATAAATTAAGGAGTAGAAAATACAAGTTTCAGTTTCATGGGATATTCGCTGTGCCCCGGCCCATAAAGAATAGATCGTTCAGCAGTCACATTCTTTAAACGCGGCCTAAGACGAAACACGGGATCCACTTGACCTTTTCTCACTTCTTCTACAAACTGAGTGATAAAAAGAGTGTAGTGGCGCAAAACTCGTCCATCCTCTAACTCTTCCTCCTCAACAAAGCCTCCCAGGACTTCTCTCAAGAATTGCTCAGATCCTGCTTGAGACTCTGCAATAGCTGCATCTCTGATCAACCTCAATTCGCCTTCCTCATCCTCCTGGATGGCTGTCATTTGCCTGACGGGGGGGAATAAACTAGTCATGTTCCCGGCTAAGTCGTCAGCTATAGTAAAACTCAGTGCGGCATGATTGATTTCGAAATCCTCCCAATCCGATAAGTCCGGAAAGGTGATTTCCGTTTCAACTCCGGCCATGCTCTGGGTGAATAGTAAAGAGTCACCTAAATCGGGGTTTTCTATAAATTCATCGACAATACCAGTAGAAGGATCGTGTTCAAAGTTCGGAATGACAGCGCTGAGATCGGTAAAACTCAGATTCATTTCAGCGGGCTCATCCATCTCATTTCTATAATATACGATCATGCGCGTCTCCGCAGTGACGAGATTGAAGGCCAGCATTGTGTTTTCACTCAGAACTCTCAGATTCAAGCCGTTAAAAGACTCCAAAAAAACTTCGTTATCGGAAAGAGCCAGTGAATCATAAGCCAAAATCTCCTCTCCGATACTTTTGTCTATGGGTATCCTGAGTTGAGGGGCGATGAGAACAGTATCTATATTACCATCTTCGTCCTCAAAATCTATGATGACCGGTGTAGAGGGCTCAGCTTTAAAGTCAGATCGACTCCCTATTGGGGAGGCAGAAGTCAAAAAAGATGCTGCTGAAGTATAATCTGCCTCCGCATCTATACCTTCCTCTAATCGATACACTTCAATATCTAGAGATTCATTTTCCCAATTGCCGTAAAAACTGGTCGAGTCATATCTCAAACTCAAAACCACGGAGTCAATAGAAGAATATGCGAAGTTTCGGCTATTATCCCGAACTCGCAACTGACCAAATATCTGTGAAGAACTACGTCCTAAGTAGTCGTCATTCAAAACCCCACATAAATACCTTGAAAGGTTGGACGATCCCTGATATACCTCAATAGGACCCGGATTTACCGTTTTGGCCGAAACTCTTGTGGAATCGATATTTTCCACTTCTATTAGATCGGAACCGATAAAATCAGTTCCAATGGAAGTGGGTGTCGTACATTTCATTAGGGCTATTACAGCGAGTAATAGTAAGTATCTAATTCTCAACATCTATGGTGGTTTCTAAGACTCCTCGTCTTCGTCCTCTTCTTCAATAAATTCTTGATAAAAAGCAATCTGTTGTGTAACGCTATCTTCTCCTTCTTCGTATGGCAAAAATGGAATTTCTTTCTCCTCCGCTCGTGCCTGTAATGTCTCATTGAGATTTTCGGCAGTGGAGATTAACCCATCCGAAAAGGCCGTGGCTCCGGCGTGAAAATCTATGGTTCCATCCTGGTCAAAAGCCTCTAGGTTTTCTTCTTCCAAATGGTGTATCAAAGCCTTATCCAAAAACCCCACATCAAAGGCCGCCGGTGGAGCTACATCATAGCCCGTATAGAGGATCTTTGAGTTCTGAAAAATAGGCTCTGCCTTATAGGCATTTTTAATATAGGTCGGAATGAGGGAGGTCATCCAACCGTGAAGGTGGATGATGTCCGGAGGCCAACCAAACTTCTTCAGCGTTTCGATTACCCCACGACAAAAGAAAATCATTCGTTCTGGATTATCCTCAAAAGCTTTTTCGTCTTTATCTGTAAAGACTTGCTTTCTTTTGAAAAACTCTTCGTTGTCCAAAAAGTAAACTTGCATGCGCGCTCCGGGCAAACTCGCCACTTTGATAATAAGGGGATAGTCCTCGTCATCGACGATGATGTTCATTCCCGATAGTCTGACGACTTCGTGGAGTCGGTGCCTACGTTCATTAATCGTGCCAAACTTGGGCATTAATATTCGAACTTCGTAATCTTGATCTTGTGCCTTTTGGGGCAATTCACGAGCAATGTTGGAAATAAGTGTAGCCGTCGTATATGGCTTCATTTCCTGTGTAATGTATAGTATTCTTTGCTTACCCATAACTTTTCACTATTTGATAAGTGTTCACAAAAATAACAAAAAATAATGAGGAATCGGCGGATTCCCCTATGGGATGGCTTTATTCCAAAATTTTAGAGTAGGAAATGGATGCTCCATTTCCTAATGACTGATCATCCTCCGGCGACGGCCTGCATCATAATGGCACAAATAATCGCCCCATAAGTTCCCAGTGCATAGCCCAAAACAGCCATAAGCACGCCTACGGGAGCTAGTGCGGGTGAAAAAGCCGAGGCAACAATAGGCGCTGAAGCTGCTCCTCCGACATTGGCCTGACTGCCAACGGCGACGAAAAAGAAGGGTGCGCGAATTAATTTTGCTACTACCAATAATATCAGAACGTGGATGAGCATCCATATCCCGCCAACGGCAAATAAGCCTAAATTGGAAAAAATCTCCGCAATATTCATTTTCATCCCTATGGTAGCTACCAGGATGTAGATGAAGACAGAGCCGACCTTTGAGGCTCCCAAACCCTCGACCTCTTTCAATCGGGTAAAGGAAAAAACAAGACCTACTGTTGTGGATATTACAATCAACCAAAAGAAAGGGGATAGCAAGCTGTTGAGCCTGTAATAATTCAGCGACTCTTTGATTTGATCCATGAGCGGCACCACCAGATCGGACCCCCAATGCGCCAAGGCAACTCCGCCAAAACCAATACCCAAAACCACAAACATGTCTGTGGTTGAAGGGATTTGTTCTATTTTTAATCTATAGTCCGAAACCCTTTTTTTCAGATCTTCAATGGCAGAGGTGTCAGACTTTAGCCAGCGATCCACGCGAGGAGCAATATTGGCTCCGTACAATAAGAACCCCATCCAAATATTGGCAACGATAACATCGACCACAATCATGGAAGCAAAAATTCCATCGCCTACTTTAAAAATTTCTTTCATGGCTGTCTGATTGGCTCCGCCGCCAATCCAGGAGCCGGCTACCGTGGAAAGCCCTCGCCAAATCTCGTCCGGAGTAGCATTGGTGATGAGATCAGGCGCAAAATTGAGGATGATGAATAGGGCGATGGGTCCTCCAATGACAATTCCCAAAGTAGCGGCCAAAAACATGATGAGTGCTTTGGGCCCTAGATTGATAAATCCTTGTAGATCAATACCTAAACAAAGTAAAACCAAAGATGCGGGTAATAGATAACGGGAAGCCATAAAGTACAGATGTGAATGCCCTGCAAATTCCGAGAAATCCTTGGCTTGAAGCCCCTGATTTTCAATGAAGCTATTGATTTGATCGTAGCTCATTTGTTGGAAATCTGCCGGTAGCGAGACCCCTTGTTGCATCAGGGCATCCATGATTTCCGGAGAGTACCAATGTGGAGCAATCCATCCCAGCGGCCAGTTCAATAAAGCGGGAAGGAAATAACAGAGCAATAAGGCCGGTATGTACGTATAAAACTTTTTCCAAAATGGATGGTCAATGCGGGCTGTGTAGAATATGAGTGCCAGAACTACAATGAGCAATCCCAGGATGACAGCATCGTTCGTAAAAAGAGGCTCCATATGCAATATCTTTTCAAGTGGAAAAATCACTTAAAGATATAAACTTATTTAACCTTCTATCAAGGTGACGAATTCAGGTCAATGATCGTCAATCATACTGACTAACTCCATGTCTATTTCTCTACGGGTGAGATTGACACCTAAAATTTTTACATTTACGCGTTTACCCATTTTTAGAACCCAGCCGGTTTTCTTTCCGGTGGCTCTATACTTACGGGTTTCTACAAAGAACGGCTCGTCCAGAGTGTCAAAGGGAACGAGTCCTTCGGCCATACTGCCCTCGAGCTCCACAAAAATCCCTTTCTCTATAACACCGGAAACATAGCCGGGTAGGGTGGCCCCCACCTGATGTTCCATAAATTCGGCTTTTTTGTATCGGATAGATTCTCTTTCTGCCTCTTGTGCTCTTCGCTCAATGTCAGAAATGTGCCTGGCGTGCCGTTCGAGTGCACCTTTGTCTCGTTTTTTAGAGGGAGAATGTAATTGTTCAAATAATATTCGATGTACCCAAACATCGGCATACCTTCGAATGGGTGAGGTAAAGTGCGCATAATTGTCAAAGCCCAGGCCATAATGGCCAATATTGTCCGTGCTGTAAATCGCCTTGGCCATCGTGCGAATCGCCAGGGGTTCCAAAATTTTTAAGGCATCGTCATTTCGAGCCTTTTCAACCAAACGGTTAAAGGAAGCCGTGATGGCCTCGGGGTGGGTCGCATCAAATTTAAATCCAACCTCTCTGGCCATGGCGGCAAAATCCTGTATTTTGTCCGGATCCGGCGTGTCGTGGATCCGATAGAGGAAAGGAATCTCGCGACCTTCTTTTTCTTTTTCAATTATAAATGTGGCTACTTCGCGATTGGCTAAAAGCATGAGATCTTCAACCAACATGTGTGCCTCATTTCTCTCTTTGATATAAATTTCGATGGGCTTGCCTTCATCGTCAAGCTCAAACTGGACTTCGTCGGTTTCAAAAGAGATAGACCCCGTTTTAAATCGCTCTTCGCGAAGCCGAAGCACGACCTCATGTACCCTGGCTAACTCATCCGATAGCGGATGTTCCTGACCCTCAATAATGTCAAAGGCATCGCCGTAGGTCAGTCGATGGTCGGAGTGAATTACTGTTTTCCCAAACCAACGTTGGGTGATTTTGTGCTGTGCATTAAATGTGAAGATGGCTGAAAATGCCAGGCGGTCCTGGTGGGGAACCAAAGAGCAAAGGTTGTTGGAAAGTCGCTCGGGAAGCATCGGACAGACGCGATCGACTAAATAAACAGAAGTAGTCCTCTCTTTAGCCTCCAGGTCCATGGGACCATTCTCTTCGAGATAATGCGTTACATCAGCTATGTGAATGCCAATTTCGTAAGCACCGTTCTCTAAAGAACGAAAAGAAATGGCATCGTCAAAATCTTTTGCGGTTGCCGGATCAATGGTGAAGGTTGTAATGTCGCGACAATCCCGGCGCTTTTGAACCTCTTCATTGGTGATTTTTTCCGATACGCGTTCAGCTTCATCCGTCACTTCTTCCGGAAAGGTGAGATTAAACCCTTTCTGGATTAAAATGGAGTTCATTTCAATATCGTTGCTGCCGGCTTCTCCTAAGGCCGTGGTGATTTGGCCTATGGGCAACTGACCTTTTCTCTTTGGCCATTGATCAATTTTGACTACGACAATAGATCCATTGGGCACCTGAAATGCTCCTTCATCAAATAGTTTGACGTCGAAATGGCTCTTCCCATCCTCGGTTTCGACAATGCAGTAGTTTTTGTGATGAATAAGCTTGCCCACAAACCTATCCCGATCTCTTTTAATGACATCGGTGATTTCTCCTTCCGGTTTTTTCTTATTGAGATTGAAAATATTCAATTGAACAGTATCCCGATGCAGGGCTGTTTTCATTCGCCTCGGAGGAACAAAAATATCTTTGTCCAAACCTTCGACGACCACAAATCCGGCTCCGCTTCTCGTCTTATCTAAAACCCCGGTATATAAGGTGTCTTTCGGGACAACTTTTTGAGGTTCCTGTTTGCGGGAAATTGTTTTTTGTTTCTTGGTATTGGGGTAGGTGTATTTACCTTCTGATGTGCGCAATACGCGGCTGCGTTCTACGAGGATTTCTGCGGCATGCTTAAAATCTTTCTTGGAGTTTTCCACTCCAAGGAGTTCTTGTAATTCATCCAGGCTAAAACTCTTGTGCGCGTTGGAGTTAATGTAATTTTCTAGTTTCTGAACGAGTCTTCTCGTACTGAGGGGGTTATTTTTATGGGCCATAAGTATTTAAATGGTGTTTTCTGAAAGGCTGTATATGATTTTGCCATCGGGTAATAACTCCATGCTAAATGCTCTGGAGTCCGTGGGCTTGTAATTGCTCTGATCAAGTGGTGCTGCACCTTCTACGATGTGAATCATCCAATCATCACTAATGGTAGCTATAGCTCGGTGAATGTGCTCACCTTCCGTGAGCATACCTCCAATCTTTTCACGAGCTATATGTTCTCCATCCAAGTCGAAAGTTACTAAAAAGTATTCGTAAACTAGCAGAGATGCCTTGAAATATACAAGGGCGTGAAAGGAATTCGTCTCTGGTATTTTTAAACAGGGAATATATTCGTCATAAGCATCGGTGGGCGATTCCACCTGCTGCTCGAGAAGATGCTCCTGAATCATAGCTTGTGGAAGTGGCGTATTTGCCTTGCTGAATTCGTGATGCGCATCGGCAGTTAATATTACGGGTAATTCCAATTCAGGAAAGAATTGTAAAAATTGCAGGAAAGATGTTTTTCTTCCTCTAGTCATAGAGAGTCGTTTTTGTGTTCACAATTGCCAGAGCAAAGATGAGTAAAAATATAAGGATGTATTGGTGTTTTTAGGCAGAGATTCTTTGTGCAGCTAGGACTCTAAAGAGAATTTTAAGCATTTAATATAATGGTTAAACGGTTTGCAATTCAAAATTGTTTTAATCGAATGTAATCCCTTTCCAGGGCGGCAAGGATCTCTAAGGGGGGTGAGCCTACAAATCAAAAATGAAAGTTGCCAAGAGCCACTGAAAGCTGTTTTTGAACTGGACATGGAGAAGAAACAAGGGGCGGAAACCTCCGAAGTTGACGGGCACATAGCGGTGGGATTTAGATGAATGACGATAGATCCGAAAGGAAGAAAAGAATGAGTGGGAATTGGGAGATTTGTCAGGGCAGTTTAAAACTATTCTAAATAAATTGCTCTACTGATGCTCAGTAGAACTATTCTTATAGGTCAGACATTAAAATGGTACATTTGGAGGACATAAATATACATCCTTATGAAAAATTGGTTTCAAAAATTCTTAGTTTCTTCGATTGGCAGGAAACTGATAATGAGTTTGACCGGATTGTTTTTGATCATATTTTTGGTCATACACTTGATGGGAAACTTACAGTTGCTCGCCGGAGATGGCGGCCGGGCTTTTAATGAGTACACTTACTTCATGACTCATAGCCCATTGATTAAAACAATTTCCTATGGTTTGTATTTTTTTATACTTCTTCACGCAGTCCAGGGGATTGTGATTAAGTTGAGCAACAATAAAGCCCGGGGAAGTCAGGGGTATAAGCAGTACAGTAACAGAGTGAATTCCTGGGCATCTAAACAAATGGCCTTACTGGGCATTCTGATTTTTGCTTTTCTAATGCTTCATATGGGTGATTTTTGGTACTCCATGAAAGTGGGCGATCTGGATATGAAAACCTATGCGGGCTTCAGTGAACCCGTAGCGGATTTGCAGGCCAAGGTGGAGGCTTCTTTTGCGAATGTGTGGATTGTAGTTGCCTACCTCGTAGGTTTACTCGCCCTGGCGTTTCACTTGTGGCACGGATTCTGGTCGGCCTTTCAAACGCTGGGCTTAGATCACAAAAAATACACGCCGGTCATTAAAACAGTGGGGTATTTATATGCCATTATCATTCCCGCCGGATTTGCTGTTCTACCCATCACTATGTACATTCAAAGTCAATCGTAAAAAATAATTATGGAATTAAATGCAAATATACCAGAAGGGGAATTGAAAGAGAAGTGGCAAAGTTATCGCTCTTCTATGAATTTGGTAGCCCCAAATAATAAGAGAAAGTTAGAAGTTATCGTGGTCGGAACGGGCCTGGCAGGGGCCTCGGCTGCTGCCACATTGGGCGAATTGGGATATTCGGTCAAAGCCTATACCTTTCACGATTCCCCGAGACGAGCGCATAGTATAGCTGCTCAGGGGGGAATCAATGCGGCTAAGAACTATCAAAATGATGGAGATAGTGTTTATCGCCTTTTTTACGACACCATCAAAGGTGGCGATTATCGCTCTCGGGAAGCGAATGTCTATCGATTGGCAGAAGTGAGCACGGAGATTATCGATCAGGCCGTAGCGCAAGGGGTTCCCTTTGCAAGAGAATACGGCGGCCTCTTGGCCAATCGCTCATTTGGTGGAGTTCAGGTAAGCCGCACGTTTTATGCCCGTGGACAGACTGGCCAGCAATTGCTGCTCGGAGCTTATCAAGCTCTGGAACGCCAGGTGGCGAATGGGAATGTCAAACTATTCAATCGGCATGAGATGCTCGATGTAGTTATCAAGGATGATAAAGCCAGAGGAATTATCACTCGCAACTTAGTAACGGGAGAACTTCAGCGACACGGCGCTCATGCAGTCGTCTTGGCCACAGGAGGTTATGGTAATGTCTATTATTTATCCACCAATGCTATGAATTGCAATGTTTCAGCTGCATGGCGAGCAGTGAAGCGAGGAGCATTGATGGCTAATCCTAGCTTTTGTCAGATCCACCCCACTTGCATCCCTGTATCGGGCTCTTATCAGTCAAAATTGACCTTGATGTCTGAGTCCTTGAGAAATGATGGCCGGGTATGGGTACCTAAATCAAAAGAGGATGTGCAAAAAATCCGCGAGGGTACACTGGAACCCACCCAAATCAAAGAAGAAGACAGAGATTATTACCTGGAGAGACGGTATCCGGCTTTTGGAAACCTAGTGCCCCGGGATGTTGCTTCCCGAGCGGCAAAAACAGTTTGCGATGAAGGGTATGGCGTGAATCAGTCCGGATTAGCTGTGTTTTTGGATTTCTCAAGTGCCATAGAGCGATACGGAAAAGCAGAGGCCAACAGTCTGGGCATTGAGAATCCATCGCAGGTGAAAATAACAGAACTCGGTGAAAAGGTCGTTGAGAAAAAGTACGGCAACTTGTTTGAGATGTACGAGAAAATCAAAGGGGATGATCCATATAAAACACCCATGATGATCTATCCGGCCATACACTATACCATGGGTGGATTATGGGTGGATTATAATTTACAGACCAACGTGCCCGGCTTATTTGCTCTGGGCGAGGCAAATTTCTCTGATCACGGTGCAAACCGTTTGGGAGCTTCGGCTTTAATGCAGGGACTGGCCGATGGATACTTCGTTATCCCTTACACCATAGGAACCTTCCTCTCAGATGAAATCAACACGCCGGCCATGGATGTCGATTCAGAGGAATTCCGACAGACAGAAGCAGATGTGAGACGCCGGATCGAGACCTTATTGAGCGTGGATGGAAGTAAGTCTGTAGAGAGCTTTCATCGCGAGCTTGGATTATTGATCTGGGACTACTGTGGAATGAGTCGCAATGAAAAGGGATTGAAGACCGCACTGGAGAAGGTGAGGGCACTCAGAAAAGAATACTACGAGAATGTGTATGTTCCCGGGAAAGCGGATGATTATAACCCCGAATTGGAAAAAGCCACCCGAGTGGCTGACTTTATGGAGCTGGCCGAAATAATGATTTTGGATGCGCTGGATCGGGAAGAATCCTGCGGGGGACATTTTCGGGAAGAGTTTCAAACTGAAGAGGGTGAGGCCTTGCGTCGCGATGACGAGTTCGCTTATGTGGCTGCCTGGAAGTGGAGCGATGACCTCAAGCACGAATTGATCAAGGAAGATTTAACATTTGATAACGTAGAGCTAAAAACTCGATCATATAAATAATAAAAGAGATGAATCTTACACTGGAAATATGGAGACAAGAAGGTCCCAATGCGAAAGGGCGCTTCGAAAAATATAAAGTAGAGGCCAACGAACATATGTCTTTTCTCGAGATGTTAGATGTCTTGAATGAGGACTTAATTTCCCAAAAGCGAGAACCCGTCGTCTTTGAGCACGATTGTCGGGAGGGGATTTGTGGATCTTGCAGCATGGTGATTAATGGTAAAGCACACGGTCCAATGAAGGCGACGACAGCTTGCCAGTTGCACATGAGACACTTCAAAGAGGGGCAGACCATTACTATAGAACCCTGGAGAGCTCGTGCCTTTCCTCTGATTAAGGATTTGGTGGTGGATCGCTCCGCTTTTGACCGCATTATCGAGGCGGGTGGATATATATCTGTAAACACAGGACAGGCACCCGATGGCAACAGCATTCCCGTTCAGGAACAAGACTCGGTCGATGCATTTGACGCTGCCACTTGCATCGGTTGTGGAGCTTGCGTTGCGGCCTGCCCCAATGCCTCAGCTATGCTTTTTACCTCAGCTAAAGTAGCTCATTTGGCCAAGCTGCCCCAAGGTCGGGTTGAGGCTGATGAAAGAGCGAGCAAAATGGTAGCCCAAATGGACAAAGAAGGATTCGGTATGTGCAGCAATACGGGAGCCTGTTCTGCAGAATGTCCGAAAGAAATCTCTCTGGATAATATTGCGAAACTCAACAGAGAATACTTACACTCTTCTTTGGCAGATGCCTAAGATGTAAAACGTGGAGTAAAAGAATTCTATTGAGGTGCAGTGGCTGCGAATGGCTCCACTGCACTTTTTTGTACCTTAGACGAAAGGATGACTTATTATGCGAGGATACGAAGGACTTTTGTGCATATTTTGGCTTGCATCTTTGGTTGTGGGGGGCTGTTCATCGGAACCGGATACACCCATAGACCTCGATGAACTGTTGGACTGTCATCGGTCCGAAACCTGGGACTCAGCAACCGTCCACGCTGCACTTCTGGGAGAGTGGGAATGGGAGTACGTCGCTTGTGTATTGAGTTCGTATGAAAACAATTCGGATTACCGCGGGGTCAGCATTGTATTTCAATCGAATGGTAATTACCAGCTGCTGCAAGACAATGAGGAAGTGAACAGTGACTCTTATGAAATCGCGCCGGATGGCGCTGAATTTTTTCGATTGGATCCTCAACCTTCAGAGCAGTTTTTACAAGGACGCCTGGCTTTTTGCGATGATCGTCTATTGCTGTATGGCTCCCACGAAGAGGGCTGCGATCATTATTTTATTCGCAAATAGTAGAGGAATTTATCCTTGACAAGGTCTTGCGAACTGCAAGTATAAAAAGCGATTGAAACGGAGGATGTTTTCTGATATTTGTTGGTTTTATTCATTCAATTTAAACCTTTGCGCACAAACTAATTGAAAAACAAATTTTTTGACGATTTATTTTTTATAGTAAAGAGGTTTTATTATATTGCATTAGGTAAACTAATAAAAATGTATTATTCCTATTTCTCCTCTGCTGCATATAAAGCAATCGCTTCTTTAACAATTCTCCAAATCAAAGTAAGGATTCGAAATATATGTCTTTTTGCTCTTATATTTTTAGGCCTTTTTTTAGTAGTGTAGTATTATTTGACCTTTTCGGTCAGCAGACAGATTACCAAATGAGATGTGATTTTATTGAGTCTGAGGAGTCTTTTGGATACGCGCCCATCTATAACGAAATGCCACACTCTGTAAATCAAAGTTGCTATAATGCTTCTGACCCATGTAGCAATCGCTTTCCCTTTAGTGAAAACTGGGGAGACATTGATTCTGTGACTATTCGATTGAATTTTCATTTTATGAAAACTGGAGATGAAGGACTGAGTTTTGGAGAAAACGATGGAAACTGCCCAAGCTGTCCTAATAACGAGTGGTTTTCAGCATATAATGTAGCAAACTATCTTGTAGATGAATTAAATAACTCCACCGTTTCCATGAGTGACTATATTCAGTATTATACAGTTGGTGATACTAATCGGATTAGTTCTGGCATTCCATTTTTAGATCCAGAGGGCAACCCTGTTCCCAATTTAGGCGATACAAAAATGCGTTTTGAACTATATGGAGATTCTGTATTCATTCATGAAATTGATGAATATAAATTTTATAGCGGGTCTGTTCCAGACTCCTCCTGCTTTGACGGACAAATCGGATTTAAAACAGAGTTATATCATGACTCCTTAAGTCTATATGGCGATCAGGTTTTAGATGTATTTATTTATGATGAGTGGTTTCCTTCAGATTCATGTAGAGCAATAAGAGGTGCGGCCAGCACTAATGGTGCATACCTAACATTAGCAAATATGTGGGCTTTGTGGGAGCAAGCAAATACAAGTGGAGACACAAGTTTTTTTATTTATAACTATGTTTCTACTTTATGGCATGAAATTGGTCATACCTTCAGCTTAGCACATACTTTTCCTTCAGGGGGTGGATGTTGTGATGCAAATGAAGCGGGAATTAAAAATGCAAACAATACTGTTTTTCATGTGACAAATAATACGATGGGATACAACCCTCATTACGTCACTTTTTCGCCATGTCAGCTGGATAAGATGTTTAATAATATTTACATCCAAGAACATGAATTTGTGGATCGAGACACAAATTTGGATTTGACTTATGAGGGGGAACCTCTTACTCCGGCAATCGAAATAGATGGCGATAGTATCGTTACTTGGGATCAAGATATGAAGGTGACAAAACATATATATGTAAGATCTGGAAGTCAACTAAATATCGAAGCTGAGATTAGAATGGTGCCCGATGCCAATATAATTGTGGAGCGCGGTGCGATGTTGCATGTAAATCAAGATGGAAAGATTACCAATTTTGAATTTAATTGTGACAGATGGGGCGGCATTTGGGTTTTTGGTAATCCGAATCGGAATCACCCTGATCAATGGAATGATAGTTTCTCCTCAGACGGTGAGGATCCTGGGAGATTCGTTATACAGAAAGGGGTTATTGAGAATTCTCGCTGGGGCATAAATTCAGGGTTCTATTTTTATTTGCCAAATATCGGCGGGAATAATCCTTTTTGGCCATCGCCATTTTTATTTACTACTGGTGGGTATATATATGCTGATCAGGCTACTTTCAGTGGTAGCAGACAGTCTGTTAGATTTCTGCCCTATGAAAGGGAAAATAAGAGTAAGTTTTTAGGTTGTGAGTTTGGTCACCCCTCTATATTTCAGACGGAGGTAGGGGTAGTGATTGATAGAAATTATGGAATCGAATTTCAAGGGTGTGAATTCTCGCAGATGCAATCTCATGGGATTTTTCTAAAAGATGCAAGCTTTAATATCCATAATAATAACAAGTTTAAATCCATTCAAGGTACTGCTATATCTGTACTTTATACAGGAATATATGTACCCTTTAATTATCTCTACAATATTGGTGAAGAGGAAGGTAACCCCCTTAGTTCAGGAAATGTATTTGAAGGTAACAATTTGGACATACGCATTGAGTCTTTTTTATTGACAAGAAGGGAATTGTCCATAAAAGGCAATTCCTTTGAATCTAATTGGAGTTCGAGTTTGCCACTTCAAAACCAAACGAAAAATATTGAGGTTTTTCAATCTCATGTCGTTATTCAAAATAACACCTTCAAAAATACCTATCAAAATATCAGTTTAAATTGTAGGCAATCTCAGGAGACTAAAATTCTAAATAACGATTTCATCAACTTTCATACAGCTATTTGGTATGAAAAAATTGGCAATCCCCAAAAGTTTAAACACAAAACAACTTTTGCTTGCAATTCCTTTTTTGGTAATTCTTCTAGCGGTGTTTTGATTGATGAGTCTGGAGTTAATAATCAAGGTGACGAATATTATTACCTCGACAATAAATGGCATCGCGATGTAAATGACGAGCCGCTTCCCGGGGTATATGATATTCGTGTGATTCCACCGAGTAGTATAGACGATACGATAATTACCATGTTTAATTCTCCGGTTTTTACCTATAGCGTCGAAAAAAACACTCCGCTAATAGATACGACCCGTCCCTTATGCAATCTGACAACTGGGCACTCCAATTGTCAAAATACGCAAAATTATGACTTATATGATCTGGCGATTCAAACTGACTGTGGAGTTTCAAATGTTGCTTTTTCTGAGCTGGAGCCCCTTTCGCTTGACGAAATCCGAGCCAAAATGGATTCTATAGATCAATTTGGTGAAAATGCAGTGCCAGCTGAAAATTATTTCGACTTAGAGGGAAGACAATACCGGCTTATTAAAAGTTTGGTTGATTCTCTGCTAAGTATAGATCAGTATATTTTGGCGGATTCTTTGTTGAGTTTAGAGAATGACTTAGAATATGCTCAGCACAGATTTGGAATTCGACTAGCTACAAAAGAATACGATCAGGCAAGAAGCTATTTGAACTCCTTAGGTGGAGAGTCATCCGAGATTGGAGATTTCAAAACTGTGCAGCACTTACATTTAGACTTTTTGTCGGATAGTACTTATACCATTGACTCAAATGATATAAATACTTTGGAAACTGTAGCTGGAAAGCGACATATCCCCTCAAGTCATGCTCGCGCATTGTTGTCCATTATAGACGGGCGAGCATGGGATCCTGTTTTTCCAAATATCGAGGATGTTGACTCCGTAAGCTTTCATTTCAGCGAAGAAACAGAGCCTATTGAAAATACAACTGTAGTCTATCCCAATCCGAGTCATGGCATATTCACCATTATACCTAATAGTAAAACCTTCGACACAGGCACTGAACTGCAAATTCAAGTTTTTGATATTGCAGGAAAAAGAATCTCCCAAGTCAAACTGGTTGAGGCCTCATCTGATAGCTATCGGGTTAATCTAAGAGACGTACCTGATGGGATATATTTATTATTGATAGCTCAAAGAGGTCATCAAGAAATCGTGAAAATAGTAAAACAATGATCTGTAGACTATTTTTTATCGTATTTCTGTTGGGCTTAATGAGTATTCAACTCAATGGCCAAAGGTATTTTTCGAAAATCTATCCATTTGAAGAGGGAACCCATAGATTTATAAGCATTGAATCCTTAGACACAAACTTGTTTTGGCTTCAGGGTACAAAATGGCTTCCTGGCTTTAGTTCTCTTTCAGGATATTATTATATGGATGGGCAAGGAAACCTCGTTGACTCCTTTTTTTATGAAACCGAAGGTCTTATGGCAAAGGCTCTTCCAGCAAATAATTATATTTTTAAAGACGACCTGATCTATCAGTTGTATTCTTATAGAGACTCCGAGAATCCGCACGATATTTATGTTTCGTCGCGCTCAGAGAGAGATAGTGTAGATATGTTTCCTGTAGACTTCCAACGTCCCGAATGGGATCGGACTTTTGCTAATACCATGACTCTGTATCAGGATACCATATACATTTTTGGTGTTGGGTATATAGCCGGCGATCCAAACACACACGATATCTTCATGATTAAAATGGACTTGAAGGGCAATATGATTTGGCTTAAAGATCTAGATCAATATCATTATTTTAGGTCCTCTCATCACATTATGAGTAATGTATTGGAAAAAGACGGCTTTTTTTACTTTACAAATCTTGGAGATGGTCCTTTAGGATCTCATCATAACTCCCGGGTATATAAAGTCTCAGCAGAGGGTGAGTTGGTTTGGCGGTCAGCATTGGAAAACGAAGCAGTATCCAGTCAGTCTAGTTTTCCAGATATTACTTTTACCGCTGATAGTTCAGCCATAGTGTGGACGAACAATCGAATTCTTTATCTGGAAGATGTGGATAATGACTGGGAAGTATGGCAAAGTAAAAGTTACAACCCGATCAGTCTAACATTGCTTGACACGGGAGATGGCAGTTTTATTGAAGACTATCTTTATATTATAGACAGTATTGGTAATACATTTGAAACGAGGAATGTGATCACCTCTCGCTTTAATGGGGATTACATTTTTTGCGGCATTTGGGAAAATCTTTATGGTGATATTAATCAATGGAGTAATCCACTCATAGGTCGCGTGAGTCCATCGGGCGAGTTTAAATGGGTCAAGCTGGTTGCAGATATGTGGGATGATTCATTCACTGCCTGGAGCTTTTTTAGTGTGAAGGAGGCTTATAATGAGGACTTAGTCTTGGTCGGAGGTACACATCGACAAGTAGGCCATTCGGGCTACTTACCCGCCTGGGTAATGCGCATTGGTCCGAACGGTTGTGTTCCGGGCCATACTTATTGCAATGAAGACACCTTGATTCTCAATCATCCGAATGTCGTGGTATCCTTAGAGACGCCAATGATGCAGCGCAAAGATATGCAGGTATATCCGAATCCCTTGTCCACGGGACAATCGGTGCATTTGGGTTTTGAGAAGTCAGGCTTCCCTTTTCGTGGCCTCGCTGAGGTGAAATGGATCAGTTCAGATGGGCGCACCATGGCCGAACAAAAACTTACCCTTGTCGAGCGCGCAGGATATCGAACTCAGGTGCCGCCCGACCTATCACCCGGCCTGTACTTTTTAGAGATGCGTATTGGAACGGAAAGCTATGTGGCGCGCGTGGTGGTAGAGCGCTGATTGAAAAGAGGACTGTAATTCTAGGTTTGAATTCTATCATCCTAAGAATACCCTCAAGTGTGTGCTGAAAGTATCAACTGTTCTTACTTTTTCTTTAAAACTTGTGAAATAGTCGAATTACACATTATCCCCAACTACCAAATCACCTGTGTTGGGCTTGCCATTTGTGCTGCCCAGAGTAAAGTCCACGATGGCTATCACCTTCTGAATGAAATAATTGTGAATTTTTTGGAAGATGGGCACCCTGTTTCCTCAATATCTCAGATTTGTTTATCTTTCCCTCGACTAAAAACAAATAAACTATATTCCTCATGAAACACAATTTTAGCGCCGGGCCATCCATACTTCCCAAAGAGGTTTTTCAGCAAGCCGCCAACGGCATTCTCAATTTTAATGATCTGGATTTGTCTGTCTTGGAAATTTCTCATCGCTCCAAAGACTTTGTTGAAGTGTTAGACCGCGCCGTTGCATTAGTAAAGGATTTGTTGAACTTGCCGGATACGCACAAACCATTGTTTTTGACTGGCGGTGCCAGTAGCCAATTTTTTATGGCGCCGATGAATCTACTGTCCAGCGGGCAAACGGCCCACTACGTAGATACGGGGTCCTGGTCCACTAAGGCAATTAAAGAGGCCAGGTTGTTTGGAGAGGTCAAGGTGTTAACTTCTTCTAAGGAAGACAATTTCTCACATATTCCCAAAGATTACAAAGTGCCTTCGACGGGAGCTTACCTGCACCTGACCAGTAACAACACTATCTTCGGAACGCAGTTTCCTTCTTTTCCCGAAAGCCCGCTACCGATCGTATGTGATATGTCGTCCGATATTTTCTCTCGTCCCATCGATGCCGATAAATACGGTCTCATCTACGCCGGGGCACAAAAGAACATGGGGCCGGCCGGCACCACCTTGGTCATCGTGAATGAGGAACTGCTGGGAAAAGTGGATCGCGAGATTCCCACCATGTTGGATTATCGAACCCATATCAAGAAAAACTCCTCTTTCAACACCCCTCCGGTATTTCCCATCTACGTATCGATGTTAGTTCTGGAGTGGGTGAAAAAGCACGGAGGCCTTGAGGCGATGCAGACGCGCAATGAAAGTAAATCACAATTGATGTACGGTGAAATAGATCGCAACCCCTTATTTGAAGGAGTCGCCGCCAAAGAGGATCGATCCCATATGAATGCCACTTTTGTCCTGAAAGAGGGTGGTTTGGAAAAAGAGTTTTTATCGGCTTGTGCGGATGCGGGTTGCGAAGGCATTAAGGGGCACAGATCTGTCGGTGGATTTAGGGCTTCGATGTACAATGCACTCCCCATAGAAAGCGTACAGGTGTTGGTCGATGTCATGCGAGATTTTGAGCGTACTCACGGCTAGTGCCATCATCCGAATCGACATTTTTCTATCATTGCTCTTTTTTTAATGTTTTGGGCGGTCCCTCGAGCTGTCCGCCGGCGGACAGCTCGGGGCGCTACGTCCAGGGCTGTCGGTCCTCCTCCCACCAAATGTATTGGTGGGCTTCGGACGCATTCGCCGATAGCGAATGCCCCTTCCCATCGCTACCGCGAATCGATGGCAGCGTGAAATATAGCGGTCAGGAATGCTACTTCTTAAAGATCCTTCCTTTTCCTCATTTTACACATCCTTTCATCCTAAAAACCATAAGGGTGCCTCCGGAAACTATCCTTTTACGCTAACAGCCATTTTTTTAAATGGCTTAGATGTATAATATGCACGTAATCATCGTTTATCCTCAGTCACTTAGCTATGGCGCCGTGGTGCGTCGTGGTGAGCGGAGTCGAACCAAGCGAAGCCGAACCACTAGGCTCCATCGTCTCGCCTTGATTACGTACATATTTTTTCACCTTGGCATCAAAAAATAGTTTCCGGAGGCACCCATAATTTAGACCATTGAGGCCTTAATTGTGTGATATTTCAGATACAGGGCACCACCGATGGCGCCATTAATACGTGCTTTGCCCTGCCGTAGATGTAGCGAAGGCGGCACCCTGTCCTCACCCTTGCACATCGCTGATGAAAGGCACAGCTGCTGCCACGAGTGTAGTTTGTAGCAGCCGCTATTTTTGTTCCATTTCATGTGATGTAATGTTCTACCGAAAGAGTGTATTTATTGTTGGTCGGACGTGCATAGGTCACGCTATTTCATGTGATCTGTCGTTCTACCCATAGAGCATATCAGCCGGTGGTCGGCTAGGCTTACGGTACGCGATATCATAGGGTCTAGTTTCTCATAACCCAATGAAAAATTGCCCCATAGGGCATACGCGTCAACTTACGACTGGTTCTGTTACTCACAAAAAGGATAGCAGACAAAAACTAATTAGAACCCCGACAG
>JAWLFI010000114.1:0-8782 GCA_041685645.1 Saprospiraceae bacterium
CCGACTCGATCGAAGAAAAAAGAATGCGATTTATATGCAAACCCTAAAAAGCATGTCTAGCCTCAGTATCCAAAAAGGTGTCAATACTATTTTTTTTCCCGGTGGCACGAGATCCAGATCGGGGCATATCGATCAACAACTCAAGTTGGGCTTATTGAGTACCTGTTTGGATGCTCAGCGTTCTCTTTTACAATCGGGAAGCCAGAAAAAGGTGTTTATCGTGCCGGTAATCCTCAATTACCACTTTGTTTTAGAGGCAAAGTACCTCATAGATCAGCATTTAAGTAGGAAAGGTAAAGAAAAATATCTCCGAACCAAGGATAAATCCAATAGTTGGAGATCAAAGTTGAAATTTATTTACAATTTGTTTTCTACTGATTCTGAGGTATTGACGAGCTTTGGTCCTCCCACAGATGTCTTTGGCAATGAGGTGAACTCGAATGGTGAATCCCTGAACAAAGAAGGAAAGCCTATTGATATCAGCGAGTATTTCATGCGCAATGGATTGATCGTTCAAGATGAGCAGAGAGAGTTTATCTATACTCGCTTTCTCGGTGAGAAAATTTCTGACAGCTTCAAGAGATACAATGTGGTGTTGAGTAGCGATATCGTGGCATTTACCGCCTTTCAATTATTGCTGCAATCTACTGAGGATACGGATTTATTTGCCGTATTGAGATCGCCGGAAGAAGATTTTCAGGTGGAGTGGTCCGCGTTTATTGATGCACTGGAAAATATTTTTAAACAGGTCATGGCGTTGGCCAAAAGAAATGAAATAAAAGTCCAGGAGGAATTCAAAACTGATATTGCTGATATCGCTCTTGAAGGACTCAATAAACTGGGAAGTTATCACGCCAAAAAACCTTTGTATCTCAAATCGGGTTATGTTTACAGTTCTAATTTCAAGCTGCTCTATTACTACCACAATAGATTAGATATTTACGATCTATCATTAAAACGATCAGCGGAATAACGCAATTTTTTCTTGATTTGTAGTTCAACGAAATGAAACGTATTATTTATGATCTAGAGGCAACCTGCTGGGAGGGGCAGCCCCATGCGGATCAACAGGAAATCATAGAGTGGGGTGCCGTATTAATCGATGAGTACGGTGACATTCAAGATCATTTCCAAAGTTTTGTGCGCCCTTTATTAGCTCCATACCTTTCAACCTACTGCCAACGCTTAACCGGGATCGATTCTCGAAGTGTTTTGGAGGCACCTACTTTTCGAGAAGTCGCTGAAGAATTTTACGATTGGCTGCCCATGGGAGAGGAGCTTCTCTTTATAGCTTGGGGCAAAAGAGATCTCATGTTTCTGAAATCAGATGCTACACTGAGTGATTCAGATATCAGCTGGATGCATCCTCAAATGAATCTCAAAAGGTCTTATCAAGTACTCAAGCGATTACCCCGCCCCGTTGGATTAAAAAGGGCCTTAAAAGCCTGCGCCATCGATTGGGAAGGAGAAGAACACCGGGCGTATTGGGACGCACTCAATACAGCTCATCTCTATCTCAAATTCATGGGGGACTGGCCGAGAACACAATAAAGTGCCTCATCATTTCCTTCAAAGAGAGTAGTTGATTCTATAATCCCAATGACGTAGGCAAGTCTTTATAATACACTATTGATGAGGATTAATACAGCAAGTGATTTATATCATGTAAATATGACCCATTTTCACCTATCTATGCTTATTAAGTTTGAGAAATAGAAAATGGAAAGGAATACGCATCAACAACATGGAAAAGAAAAAACCGGACATAAAGAACGAAAAAGATATCATTCAAATGGTAGATTCCTTTTATGATAAAGTAAATGATGACTCCTTACTTTCCGGCATTTTTAATGACTTCGCCCAGGTCGACTGGGATGAACACCTACCCAAAATGTATCAATTTTGGAATACTCTCATCTTGGGTAAACAAAGCTATAAGGGGAATCCGTTTGCCGCTCACCGACCACTACCTATTGGTGCCGAGCACTTCTCTCATTGGATTGCACTTTTTGAAGCCAATATCGACCAACAGTTTGAGGGGGAGATGGCTGAACATACGAAGCACAGGGCTCGATCTATCGCTCATATTTTCCAAAGCAAATTGGCGTTTTTACAACAATCTTAAAGCAATACCATGAATAAGGCATCTATCCTAAAGGATTTGCAATACAACGATCATATACCCGCCCTTTCCGTACTCATGGAAAGCCATTTCACGAAAGAAATCAGGATTGTTTTCAGGGAAAATCAAATATTGAAAGAACATAAAACGACATTTCCCATCGTGGTGGAAGTGGTAGAGGGGGCTATCGACTTTGGTGCCTTAGGTGAAATTCACAAGCTGAAAAAAGGAGACCTGATTAGTTTATCTGCAAATACTCCTCATGATCTCAAAGCCCATGCAGACAGTATTGTTCGACTAAGTATTTCGAAAACAGCGGAATTGAATCAGTAGAAAGTGATAGGAGTCCCCGAATGGAAATGACTTTGGAAATGGGGAGAAAACACTCAAATTACTCAATAATCATCGATGATAAAAGGGCTTTAGTAGAATTAATAGGCAACATTCAAACATCTTTCTTATTTTTACCTTATAGCTTTAATAACCAACAAACTACTGAAATGAAACACATGAAATTATTTGCTCTTTTATCTTTTCTTTTGGTCACTACATCTCTGGTGGCGCAAAAAACATTCTCCGAGGGGACTGTTTCTTTTGAACTAACTGAAATCGCCAGTGATAACCCGCAAGCAGCCGGCCAACTGGAAATGATGAAAGGATCAACCATGAAGATCTACATCAAAGACGGTCGACAAATGACGAGCATGAATATGATGAATGGTATGATGCAACAAAACATGATCTTAAATAGTGAGAAGGATTCAATGCTGATGCTCATGGACATGATGGGGAAAAAAATAAAGGTAAACATGCCTGTTGAAAACCCAAATCCCGACAATGTGGAAACCTCTATCGAATATTTTGAGGACGAAACGAAAAATATTGCAGGATATGAGACCTATAAAGCCATCCTTACGACAAAGACGGATGGTAAAGAAATGTCGATGGTCGCGTATATTACTGAAGACTACAAATTTGACGGCAATATGATTCAAAATATGGAAGGTTCTCAGGAATTGAGAGGAATGCCACTGGAGTACACCATTGAGCAACCGGAAATATCTATGACCTTTACAGCTCAAGAACTTTTATTTTCAGTTGATGCATCTGTTTTTGATATTGACACAACGGGATATGAGGAAATGAGTCCCGAAGATTTACAGAATATGGGCGACGGCGGCATGGGATTCTAAATGAATCACCGGTTCACTCACTAATATAAGGGCGAGAAAGAAGCAGGTCTTCTTTCTCGCTTTTTTTATACCCCGAATCATAAGAAGGAAAATTCAAAGAGTCAATAGGAGCCCTACGAATCCTTTGATCAATAATTTAACATAATATAAATTATAGGCAAAAAGAGGCTAAATCTATATTCTCCACATCCTATCAAATCACTGAGATTGTGATTACTCGTCTTTTGAATCAAGTATAGAGACTATATCTGCTGGGGAATAGCGAATTGATTTCAATACTTTATGGTCGCCCGTCCTATACACCACGAGCTTTCCATTGACTTCTTCAATATACGATTTCGTTCCATTGCGTTTGTGATACGCTTCCTGTGTAGCGAGTGCTTCACTTTGGGTATCACATGCTTTGCTCAGATTAGATCGCTGCACTTCATCAAATATCCGCTTGAAATCTTCGGCCATTCCAAACTCTAATATCGCTCCGGACAATACGTATTGCAGATCCGCAAGTGCATCTGCCACTTCAGTGAGATCACCATCCGCAATGGCGGCTTTCAATTCATTGAGTTCTTCTTGCAATAAATTCACTCTTAACTCACAGCGATCCACAGCAGGAATAACCGGCTTTTCCTCTACCGGCAGATTAAAGGTCTTGTGAAATTCAGCTACGTCATTTAAGCCCTGGGGTTCCTTGTAATTCTTGGTCATATTACCGATTTAACAATATAAAAAAAGGCCGCCTAAAACAGACGACCTTATATTTTAAAACTGAGATTTCCCTTTTTATCCTTCAAAGAATGAACCCGTCAGAGTTTCTCCGTTCTGAATGCGTTCCATGCGCACTTTTAACTCTTGTGCTTTCTCATATTCATTCGTTCGCGCAAATATTTCTCTCAAGGCAATCAAGGTGTTCGTATCATTCGGCTCAAGGCTCTCCGCCTTTTTAAAATATGGCAATGCCTTGGCAAACAGCGCTTCTGATTCCACCTTCAGACTATCATACATCTTTTGGTCGTCTTTACTCATGCCAAGATTTGACATTTTCTGCGTAATCACCGCAGCCTCATTAAAGTAAATAGAACCCACACTATAATACGGTTCAAAATCTTCGGGGTCTAGTTCTATGGCCTCATCGTAATACTGTATGGCCTTCTCTTTGTATTCCTGTGCTTCTTCATCTGATTCTTCTTCCAACATCCGATTGTATATCTTCATATACACATTGGCCAATGCACTGTGTACAGAGGGATTTTCCGGCTCAGCTCTGATCGCTTCCTGCAAACTCTCCTCCAGTAAATCCAATTCGTCATTTTGGATGTAATAGTTTATGCGGGCAAATAGAATGGTATTATCATCGGGAAATAATTCTTTCCCTTTATCTAATACTTCCAGAGCCTTCTCATCATCTTCTTCATTCATCAACAATTCGAACAAACTCGAATATACTGCAGCATCAGAGTATTCCTCTTCGTACAATTCCATAAGTAATTTCTTAGCATGCTCAGTGGCGCCCGCCTGAATCGCACAGATGGAAACGACGAAACGCTGTTGATCGTAATCCTCTTCGCTTTGATAAACGGGATCCTCTCCCTCATCTACAAAGGTTTGGTGGATATTCAATAAAGCATCTAAAGGTTCGTAAGCTTTGGCGTATTCCTGGCTTTCAAGATGTGCATTGCCCATGATGCTAAATACCTGAGTTAATCCACCAAGTCCCTCCAAAGCTTCGCGCTCATATCGGCTCTTATCAGACACCTCTAATGCCTCGTAAAAGGCTTCATAAGATTTAAAAGGTGCATCTGGATAAGACGCCTCTGCCTGGGGATTAGCCATTAACATCTTCATATCCTCATTTGCAAGGCTCGAAAACACCTGACCTTTGACTACCCAGGCTCTCCCTTCCTGAGCCACCTCTTCATCTTCCAGTGCGGATAGAATTAGATCCTTAGCTTCCATTAATTCATCCTTGTTGTTCGCCTGATCCAAATTGTATTTAGATAGCTTCCGATCTGCCTTTTTCATCATTTTATCCGGGCTATCCTGAGCCATTAATGGACCCACAGCCAATAGAATAATAAGTACAAATGACCCTATGTATTTCATATTTTATTATGTTGATTTACAATACAACGAATATAACAAGAAATTTAGCATTCCGCAAGACATGCCTGGCAAAGAAATCCTTAAACCTCCCCCCTTTTACCCTGGACTAACAACGGATCAGCAAATACTTAGCGTGCTTCGATGTTATTCTTCTTCATCCTCATTTTTGCTCTTAATAATGGCGACATCAGCAATTTTGGCCGAATCGTCCAAATTGATCAAACGAACACCTTGCGTAGCTCGTCCCATAATCCGGATAGAATCAATCGGCAATCTTATCACAACGCCCTCCCGGGTCGTTATCATCAAGTCGTACTCATCCTTCACTCCCTTAATCGCGATGAGATCACCCGTCTTATTGGAAATATTCAGGGTTTTTACCCCTTTTCCTCCACGCTTCGTTCGACGATAATCATCCAGAAGAGACCTTTTGCCGTTGCCTTTTTCAGAAATAACCAATATATCGTGATCGTTCTCCTCTTTATCCACGACTACCATTCCTACGACAGCGTCGTTCTCATCATCTAATCGCATGCCCCGAACACCTGTAGCGGTGCGTCCCATTGCCCTCACATCTTGTTCAAAAAACCGGATGGCACGACCGTTCTTATTGGCCAATAAGACCTCGTTATTCCCATCGGTTAGCCGAGCGTCAATCAACCAGTCGCCATCTGCCAGATTCAATGCATTGATACCATTGGTTCGAGGTCTTGAATATTGCTCAACCAAGGTCTTTTTCACTGTACCATTTCTCGTGGCGAATAATATATAATGATTATTTAGGAATTCTTCATCTTCCAAATCCTCAATGACAATCCAGGTCTTAACCATATCATCTTTCGGCAAATTCAAAATATTCTGAATCACTCGACCGGCGCTGGTCTTTCCTGCCTCGGGAATCTCAAACACGCGCAACCAGTAGCACTGTCCCTGCTCAGTAAACAGCAACAAATAGTTGTGTGTACTCGCCACAAACATGTGTTCTACAAAATCTGTATCACGAGTTCTGCTACCCCGAGCTCCTCTCCCGCCTCTATTCTGCGTTCTGAATTCACTCACTTTCGTGCGCTTGATATATCCCTTGCGACTGATGGTGACAACGACCTCCTCATCGGCGATCAAATCCTCTATACTGATTTCTCCATCGTCGTATGTAATATCCGTTCGACGCTCATCGCCGTATATTTCCTTGATTTCTGCCAACTCCTCCTTTACAATTTCCTTTTGGCGGTCTTCTGAGGCCAGTATTAATTTGTATTCAGCTATCCGCTCCAACAACTCATTGTACTCCTCCTTAATCTTATCGCGCTCCAGACCTGTTAATTTCTGTAAACGCATATCCAGAATAGCCTGAGCCTGAATATCGGACAACTCAAAAGTCTCCATCAAGCCCGTCTTTGCTTCTTGCACATTCTCTGAAGCTCGGATGAGTTTGATCACTTCATCTAAATGATCCAAGGCGATCAATAGGCCTTCCAGCACGTGAGCTCGATCCTGAGCTTTTTTCAATTCAAATTTAGTGCGACGCACCACCACCTCAATTCTGAAATCAATGAAGTGTCGCAATAGATCCTTCAAATTCAATTGAACCGGACGCCCGTTGACCAGTGCGATATTATTTACGCCATAGCTCGTCTGTAGCGGCGTATATTTGTACAATTTACTGAGCACTACAGAAGCCATGGCATCTCGCTTGACTTCTACTACAATCCTCAGTCCATTTCGGTCTGATTCATCTCTCACATCAGAAATCCCCAGAATCTTCTCCTCATTCACCAGATTTGCAATTTTGACGATCATATTCGCCTTATTGATCTGATACGGAATTTCGTGCACCACAATTCTTTCCCGACCATTGGACAAAACCTCAATTTCAGTCTTCCCCCTTAATACAACTCTCCCACGACCGGTTTCAAACGCTTCTTTAACTCCGCTCATACCGTAGATCGTTCCGCCGGTAGGGAAATCAGGTGCTGTAATGTGTTCCATCAGCTCGCTCACCGTAATCTCCTCATTTTCAATGGTTGCGATCAATCCGTCAACAACTTCTGACAAGTTGTGTGGAAGCATATTCGTCGCCATTCCCACAGCAATACCCGACGCCCCATTCACCAAAAGCGATGGAAATTTAGAAGGTAAAACCGTCGGCTCCTTAAGTGTATCATCAAAATTCAGGGCAAAATCGACCGTATCCTTTTTTATATCACTCAACATCTCACCCGCAATCCGCTGCAACCTCGCCTCTGTATATCTCATCGCAGCAGGACTATCTCCATCCATACTACCAAAGTTTCCCTGGCCATCCACCAATTGGTAGCGCAAGGACCATGGCTGTGCCATTCTCACCATCGCATCATAGACCGCACTATCCCCGTGAGGATGATACTTACCCAGCACCTCACCTACGATACGTGCACTCTTTTTATACGAACTGTTATACGACAGACCCAATCCATCCATGCCGTAAAGAATGCGGCGGTGAACGGGCTTTAGCCCATCTCTCACATCCGGCAAAGCCCGGGATACGATCACTGACATAGAATAATCTATGTAGGCCGATTTCATCTCATCCTCAATATTGATCGGTATTACCTTGTGTGCTTCTGACATATGCTTTTCTCCTATTATTAATCCCCACAAATGTAATCAAATAGATACATTTCTCATATGATTCTCCCTTAAATCCTATCAGACTTCACCGGAGCATTATATTTTTATGAATATTTTGGGCGTGCCCCTCGGTCCCGGCTATGGCCGCGCCCTCGGGTCAGGCTGTTCGTGGGTTCCGTCCTCAGTCGCTGCGCTCCCGCGGACCCTTCGCCGCCTCCATCGGCGGCTCGGCCACTACCATCCTTCACGCAAATCCCGGACCGGTGCCCCCGCCAACAATTAGGGGGCCCGGGCTCGCCTGCGCACTACTTGCTCCGGCGGCCAAGAGATGAGGATCGTGTTGTGGGTGTACGTTTGGCTTGTGGTGCACAAACTAAAAATAAACAAAAACATTCCTCATTGCGCCGTGCCCCCAATACATTGGCGGGGGCTGTAATCCGCAATACGTGATCTCTTTCAGATTCACCTACAATTGGATTCATTCCATGTAACAACCACATCCGCATAAATATCCTCAAACCGCCTCTGGCAATTAATCCGAAATTGAAGCGTCCCAGCGGGACGCCCTATGGGTAGAAAAACAACGGAAATAAAATTGCGTGCCGTAAGGTACGCTCTGTGGTTTTTGGTGGGCTCTCATTGTCTAAATTAGGATTTTTAGGATGAGAAGATGATAGGATTATTTTTGGTTTTTTTATTGGGGCCGGTTTTTTTCAATTCTATACATCATGAATACTTCCAGCCATTTCTTTCATTC
>JAWLFI010000115.1:0-8706 GCA_041685645.1 Saprospiraceae bacterium
GGTGACCATGGGTTACGATTTTACTTTCCGCGTAATTACGGGAAATTCAACAGAAGACCAAATACGGAATTCGACCTATCTATCCATGAGGACGGGCGCTCCGCTGGCTTCAACGGCCCGGATGAGCGGGGGGAGGGTATCCTCTACCAGCTGCTGTACGCTTTTTTGAATCGGTTCAAATTCTTTTTTGCCGGCCTCCAGTGCGCTGCGGTGATTGGGGGTTGGCCCATAGCTGCCGCGCAATCCGCGATAGCCCACATACAATCGTTCATTGGGTCGGGGCGCTTCGGATTCCCGAATTTCTCTTTTAGCCGGGCTGCCGGATAGTTGGCTGCGCAGTTCCAGCAGCTCGTCGCGCAGCTCGGCCAGCCTTTGGTCGACGTCTGGGGCGCTTTGGAGGGCTCTACTGCGGGCCTCGAGCAGTGCTTTCAGTGTTTTTTCGGCTCGATCCAGTTCTTGTCCTGTTTTTTGCAATGCATTGTCGAATTCGACAACTTCAGCCCGGAAAGCAGCGATCTCCGCATCTTCCTTTTGCGGCAACGCGCCTTCATGTAGCTGCTTGAGGTGGAAATGGATGGTGTCGGAGAGATTTTCGTATTTCCCTTCCTTATATTGAACCAAACGGGCGGAGTAAGTGCCGTTCGGCATGCGATATGTTCGCTGGCGATCGGGATTGTCCGGAGAAATAGCCAGCGGAAGGGGCGCCCTGAGATCCCAGTTCGTCCGATGAAGACCTTTCTTACGGGCCGCTTTTACCCGCTGTGCGATCCGGCCCTGTGCATCTCGAATTTCGATTTCGATCTGCGGTTCGAGTTCTTGCATTTCCTCATCGAGCTCCGACCAGTCGGGCATGGGGTGGTCTGCCTCGGCTTCGAGCTCTTTTTCTTTCGCTTTACGCATTTCTTTTCGGCTTTGGAGGTCCTCGGAGAGGTAATAGGTAAAGGTGGCGCCAAATTCGGGGTTGGGTGCCTGATACGTATTATCGCCCTGCGAGTGGCTCACAGACTGCGGCTTGTAATTCCAGGCCGCTCGCGAAGGATAGAGGGTGGCTTTTTCCGGCATTTCCTCGATTTTGATGCCTCGAAGCGGGCTGTAATCATCCAAAATATAGATGCCGCGGCCGAAGGTGCCCGCTACGAGATCGTTTTCGCGTTCCTGAATGACAAGATCGCGGACACCGATGGTCGGTAGGCCGGACTTAAGGCTCGTCCACTTTTCGCCGCTGTTCTGACTGACATATACGCCCCCCTCCGTTCCAATAAAGAGCAGTTGGGGCTGCTCGTGATCCTGAACGATGCGCCACACCCAGTGCGGAGCTTCCAGATTGGAGCTGATGTCCGTCCAGCTTTGACCGCGATCTGTGCTTTTGAGCAGATAAGGTGTGTAGTCCCCCTCTTTGTGATTGTCGAGGGCGACATAAACGGTATTGGCATCGTAGCGATCTGCCTTGATGTCATTTACGAAAGCGCGTTCCGGGATGCCGGGCAGATTTGCACAGTCGGTTTCCCGCCAGCTTTCTCCACCGTTTTCAGTCACTTGAATGAGACCGTCGTCGGTCCCGGCATAAACGATTTTACCATCGATCGGGGAAGTCGCCAGCGAGGTTATGGTATTGTACTCCGACATGGCGTAGATGTCCCAGGGATTGTCCCAGCTGTGTTGTCGACCCATGATGGGCAGTTGAACGCGCTCTTCATTGCGCGTCAAATCTTCCGAAATCGGCGTCCAGCTATCGCCGCGATCATCGGAGCGCCAAACGCGATAGGAGGCAAAGTACAGACTTTGTGGATTGTGCGGATTGATTTCGATGGGTGCATCCCAATTAAAGCGTTCATGCGGTTCGCCGGCGCGCGGCTGTGGTTGAATCGAGACTTGTTCTCCCGTCGTTCGGTCCACTCGATACAGCCCGCCCTTTTGGGTTTCGGCGTAGACGATATCGGGATTGCCGGGTTCGGTGGCCGAGTCATGCCCATCGGCAAAAAGCGTGTGCTCCCAATCGCTGTTGGTTATCCCCTGAGTCTTATCTGTGCGCGAAGGACCACCATTGGATCCATTGTCCTGGGTGCCACCGTACACGTGGTAAAACGGTTCGGCATCGTCCACGGAAATCTTATAGTACTGCATAATGGGCAGATTGTCGATAAAGCGCCAGCTTTCCATATGGTCGTAGGTATCGTATAGTCCGCCATCGCAGCCAAAAAGGATAAAGTTGGGATCGCTGGATTTGAAGGCCACCGCGTGATCGTCCACGTGTTTATTGCGGGTGTTGATGCGCTCGAAATTCGCTCCGTGATCTTTAGAAATTAGCGTGTAATTGCTCACCAAAATGATTTCGCCCTCGTGATGTGGCGAAGCGTACAATTCCTGATAATAGTGTGGTCCCGTTCCCCCGGAGACCGCATCCGACATTTTGGTCCAGGAGGCACCGCGATTAGTAGAACGATACACGCCACCGGTTCGGCGGTCTTGTTCGATGGCGGCATAGATCACATCCGGGTTTTGCGGAGAAAGGGCGAGGCCTATTTTACCTAGATTTCCACCGGGCAGGCCCTCCTTGAGTTGGGTCCATTTTTCGCCACCATCCGTGCTTTTGTGAATGGCTGTGCCCGGTCCGCCGCCCATATAGGCCGCTACTGTGCGGTGGCGATCCCAGGTCGCCGCGTAGAGCACATCCGGATTTCGTGGATCCATGAGCAAATCCGTGGCGCCGGTCCATTCGCCTTCGCCCAGAATTTTTTCCCATTTTTCGCCACCATCGCTTGTTTTATAGAGTCCGCGCTGCCTGCCCGGGCTCCAAAGCGGACCCTCCACACAGACGTATACGACATCGGAGTTGTTTGGATGGACGATAATCGTGGAAATATGCTCACTCGAATCGAGGCCCATATGCGTCCAGGAGTTGCCATCGTCGGTGCTTTTATAGATGCCATTCCCAAAGGCTACATGCCGTCCGCCGACATCCTCGCCGGTTCCTACCCAGACCGTATGCGGATTTTGGGAATCGACAGCCACCTGGCCGATCGAGTACACATCTTGTTTATCAAAAATGGGCTTCCAGGTCGTTCCCGAATTTGTTGTTTTCCATACATGGCCTGAACCCACGGCCACATACCAAATGTTTTCATTTTCGGGATGGATGGCGATATCGGCGATTCGACCGCCATTGATGGCCGGTCCAATACTGCGGAAAGACAGCGCCTGCAGGGAGAGTTTAGACGAATCGGCATTGCTCTGAGCGAGTGCGGGCATAGCCAGGCCTGAAAGGAAAAAGAAGACACAAGACCAAAAAGTCAAAAAGCATTTCATGTATGTCGGATTTGAGGTTAGGGTAGAAAATCTAAGATAGAAAAAATTGATAAATACAGCGCTGCGGTTTCATGGAGGCGAATTTTATAGAGAAGAACTTCACTTCAGGCACTTTTTCCTATATTGTAGAAACAAAATGGAATTTCGTCTACCTATTTAAATGAAAAAACTCATGGATAAAATCAGGCAAAGCCTGGAGGAGTCGCTGTCAAATCTGTTGGATTTCATTCCCGAACTCGCCCTGGCTATCGTTATATTTGTAATCGGCCATTTTATTATCCGCAAACTCAAGGGCACCATACGCAAGCGCGTCATTCACCGATCGGGGGAGGCCCTCACCGCTCAATTTACCGCCGATATTGTCGGACTGATTTTTTACCTCATTCTCTTGACGTTTTGCATTAATCTTTTAGGGTTTGATAGTCTCACGAGCAAACTCATTGCCGGTGCCGGACTGACCGCTTTTATTATCGGATTTGCACTAAAGGATATTGGCGAGAACTTTCTGTCGGGCATCATTCTCGTCTTCAATCGCCCCTTTCGCACGAATGATATTATCGAGATTGATGGCATTCAGGGGCAGGTTTTACACATATCTCTGCGGGAAACCATCATAAAGACCGGAGATGGCCGGGATGTGTATATTCCCAATGCCGATATTTTGAAAAAGCCCCTCCACAATTACACCATTGATGATCAGCTCCGCGACTTCTTTATCTTCCCCATATTTCAGGAAAATGATATTTCGGCTGCCATTCAGGATATTCATGACGTCATAGACCAATTTCCCAAGGTATTATCCCGACCACGCCCCATTGTTCAGATTCAGGATTTCGACGGAGGTACAGTCAATATCCGCATAAGCTACTGGTATGATTTGGAGGGTAGTCGCAAGATGAACCGACTTTTGCGCTCCGAGATCATGCTTGCCGTTTTTGAGCGTCTCCGGGACGCAGGGGTAGGTTTCCCCGATCATATTCAGGATCTCAAAATTCATGACTCTAGTCCTTAGAGGTGGGATATTTTTTATTTGGGCGCCGCAGCGAACCGCAAGCGGGCCGCTGCCGCTATGTTCCGGGGCTCGTTCAGATATTCCCCTCCATCACCCCTAACAAGTGGGTGGTGATTCCGGGGCTTCACTCGGCCCTTGCCCCTGGTCAACTCGTTGGCCAGGGGCGCGGTCTCACGCCCCAAGGTTTTTGGGGCGTGCCCCCTACACAGCGCTGGCGCAAAAGCGTATTCTCCCATGTGAAAAGGAGTTCCATGCGAGGTAGATTCTTGCCCGGGAATAGCAAGACCAAAGGTCGGTTTTCTGATCTGGGTGTCAATTCTGAGCTGAACATATCCCATTACTTTCGATGAGTGGCGGAAGGGGAAAAGTAGCAGCGAGTCTGCTATTCTTAATTTATAGAGTAGCTTGCCTCTTTTCTTTGAATTTGTATATTTGTTTGATTATAACTTGTAAGAATAGTTAGTAATTTGAAAAAAATAGAGAGATGAAACAGATTATTTACATACTGATTGCCATAGTCCCCCTCCTCCTCAGCCCTGAGCTTTCAGCTCAGTTAGACGACACCCTTCGACCGTATTCCGATACTCGCGAACTCTCCAGTGCGATTCCTGCTGTTCAGATGCCCAGTCGGGATTGGGCGAAGGAGCGCGACCGTCTCAGTCGCCAGGGGTTAGATGCGGAGAAGCCCTATCAATTTGGATATTCCTTTCCCACAAAGATAACTATGGATGAGGGCGAATGGACGACACTGGATAATGGCGATAGAGTATGGCGTATGAGCATTCATTCCTCCGCCGCACATTCTCTCAACATCGTTTGGGATGAATTTTACTTACCTAAGGGCAGTGCGCTATTTCTTTACAACAAAGACAAAACGCAACTTTTGGGTGCTTATACCCATCGCCAGAACAATGAACAGAGGAAGCTAAGTTCGTGGTTAATTGAAGATGATACCCTCATTATTGAATACAACCAAACTAAGACAACTGAACAGAAGCCGTCTCTTCATATTGGGCAGGTCGTTCATGGGGTGATTTCGACAGAGGAATTTTATAAAGACTTAAATGCATCGGGTGATTGTAATCACGATGTGGGATGTAGTATTGGTGCGGAAACAGATTTGATCAAAGATCACCTTGCCAGGTCAGTCGGCTTGATGCTTGTGAATGGGGATTCTTTTTGCACCTCCTGCCTGATAAATAACACTTCACAAGATGAGACCCCCTATATGCTCACCGCGAACCACTGTTTGGGCCCAACCGACCCAGCCAACCTCTCCGTGCGCTTGGGTTGGATTTCAGAAAATCCAGTATGTGGCACCAATGATTCCAGCGAAGATGGACCTCAATTTATGTTAATGAGTGGAATGGAGGTAGTTGCTTCTAACTCTGGTTCAGACTTTGCTTTACTGCGGCTTAATAATCTCGTTCCGCAGGAATGGGATCGAGTTTATGCCGGATGGGACCGGTCGGGTCAGACGCCTGATTTTGTTTTTGGAATTCATCATCCGGCTGGAGATATCATGAAGGTTTGTCGGGAGGACGATCAGGTGATACAAGCGATAAATGCAGGTGCCGAGACCTGGGAAATTCAAGGAGAAAACGATGGATGGGAAATCGGTGTCACTGAGCCGGGCTCTTCGGGCTCACCCCTTTTCGATCCGCAAGGTCATATCATCGGCCAACTTTTTGGAGGCACAGCGGCCTGCACGGGTACAGAAGATAATGACGAGTACGATTACTATGGCCGTTTCGATGTGTCCTGGGATGCCGGTATGGATGAAGAATCGAGGCTCAGTGACTGGCTGGATCCCACACAGACTCAGGTAGAAGTTTTGTCTGCATGGCCGCCATTGACTGTTCCCGATCGGGATTTAAGTGTAAATTTATCCTTAATCTCTGTGCCGCCTGCCAGCGAGTGCGGACAGATTGAGGAGGGAGAGGTGGAACTCACGGTAAGAAACAGGGGCCGGGAATCCATGGATTCCATTTTAGTGTCTTGGACATTAGATGGACAAAGCTATGACTCCGTTTATTATTGGACAGCTATCGACTCAGGAGAAACAATTACTCTCCTTGACAGCACGATTTCCGTAATAGATTCAATGTTACTCTCTGCTCAAATGATCTATATCAATGGTGATATAGATTCAGTTCCCGGGAATGATCAGGACTCATTACTTTTTCTTTCTAATTCAGAGAACGTACCGATTACCTCAACGGGGGAGCTGACCTTAACTATTCAAACGGACAGTTATCCGGAAGAAACGACATGGGAGTTGGGGGATGAGGATGGTAATATCATAGACTCCGGGGGACCTTACAACGAGGAAAATGAGAGGATTGATGAGGATATTGTGATTTCCGATGAGGGATGTTATACTCTGAATGTTTTTGATTCGGCCTCAGATGGATTGTGTTGTTTTTTTGGCGAGGGATACTATTTATTAGTTGATGGAGCAGGAGACACCTTGGCTTCAGGAGCTGAATTTAGTGAGGTATCGAGCTCTCAAATTCAGACGGTTTCCACGACCCACGACGCTGCTTTGCAGGTTTTGGGCCGACCGGCTGAGGGAGAGTTTTGCTACGATTTGCAAACCATAGAGGTAGAGGTGTTTCTCAAAAATGTTGGCGACTCAATGGTGAGAGAGATACTCGTTGAGTGGCGTCAGGACGATATGATTATGGACACTCTGGGATTTGCTGAATTATTGCCCGGGCAAAATATCCCCGTAAGTACAGTTGAAATTCCGGCCTCATCAACTTTCCAGGCGAGAATCATCGGAATTGAAAGGGATGAAAATCAGTCCAATAATCTTGTGGTCTATCAACAAGATGATGATTTTGAGGGAGAACGATTCAATAGCGACACTTTAGTCGTTGAAATACTAACGGATAATTGGCCAGGGGAAATAGTTTGGGAGATAGAGAATGAAGAAGGTTTGATTATTGCTTCCGAAGGGTCCTTTCAAGACGAAAACAGCCTGATAAGACATGAGATTCCCTTAGATCTTAACGCCTGCTTTACCTTTAAGATATTCGACAGTGCTTGTGATGGTATCTTTTCTCCCGGCGAATATCGTTTGTTGGATATGTCTGGAAACCTGTTGAGTAGCGGGAGTGAATACGGATGCTCTGATGAGGTGAACTTTTACACGGAACAAAGCACCAGCACTTCGAATCAGCGCTTGAGTTCCTTTCAGGTTTATCCCAATCCAGCCTCTCAGTGGGTTAAAGTATCGCCGGAAAATGAAGTGCGAAAAGTACAGTTGTTTACTTTGTATGGACAGCACGTGCTTCAAAGTCCGTCTGCGAAATTAGACATTAGCACCTTATCGCCGGGGGTCTATTTTGTGGTCATTCATGGTAAAGATGGACAGAAAAGTGTACATAAGCTTTTACGACACGAAGGATAGAGCACTTTCATTCCAGAAAATACTTGGAACGCGGAATTTGAGAGTCGCTCATTGGAGGTAATCAAAGTGACTTTTTTGCTGTAACTTGACCTGGACCTGGCTTGCTTGTTTTGCCACAGCTGGCAAAATCGAAAGGAACAGAGAAACAACTCAACTCACTGGTGAACTTAGGGGCAGGCTGATCTCAATGCGGTGTTGTTGACCTTCAAAAGGTAAAATATATTCTTGAGCGAGGTTTCAAGAAGACGATAGAGGCGTTCGGTTTTTATTGTGTATTCACTCAAGCATCCCTTTTCACCCGTTGTATTCTGAAATTTTGGATGAATTCCATCCCCTTTCTTATGAATAGGAAGTAAAGCTAAAATAGCACATTGACCAACATCTTTCATTCAACAGATAAGAAGGCTAGTTCAGATATCGGGCGATTTCTTCGATGCCCTGTCTTTCTGAATTTGGCAGGTCAAGTTGCCGGGAATTAGAATATTTTTTGTATCATTAGATGTAAAGAGGGATGTTGAGAGTGCGTTTTGGATGAATAGTGGATATGTCGATTAAAACCATTATGAATAAAGGTTATGCTATTTTATTAGATGAAGATAGGTCAAATATTTGGCATCGAAGTCAATAATCAGGTATATTACGATTAGGACAGAAACACTTTATATAAGATGAAGATTTACATTAAATACATGGTTTCTTTGCGCTGTAAGCTGATGGTAAAGTCGGTCTTAAAAGACCTTGGTCTGCGATATGGAGCAGTGGAGCTGGGGGAGGTAGAGATTATCGAGCCTATTTCTCAGACACAGCGAGATCGATTGAAAGTAAAGCTAGCTAAGTCAGGGCTTGAATTGATGGACGATAAAAAATCAATGTTGATTGAAAAAATCAAAAATATCATCGTTGAAATGGTCCATTTCAAAGATGAGGTGCCAAAATTCAACTTTTCGGACTATCTCGCGGAGAAACTAGACTT
>JAWLFI010000116.1:0-8580 GCA_041685645.1 Saprospiraceae bacterium
GAAAAAGCGTAGTTGGTGCAGCGCAGTCGGTTGGCCTTGACTTACTTTAACCCCGACATCTTTACCCGAGTACTTACAAAAATCATTACTTTTGATGGAAATAAACAATGCCATGGCAACACCTATAAAGTTCGGAACCGACGGCTGGCGCGCAGTCATTGCAAAAGAATATACTGTTGATAATGTCAGGAGAATTGCAGCGGCCACCGGCCTATTCATGCAACAGAGAAATATGACCACTGCCGTGTTGGGCTTCGATTGTCGATTCGGGGGACCCCTTTTTGCAGAAACGACTGCCGAAGTGCTCGTAGATCATGGCATAGAAGTCCTGATGGACCCGGAGTTTGTATCTACACCTATGATTTCCCTCGGCGTGCGAGAATTATCTGCCGATATGGGTATCGTTATCACGGCCAGTCACAACCCCCCCTCCTACAATGGGTATAAGTTAAAGTCCGGATATGGAGGTCCAACCATACCCAAAGACATTCAAGCCGTAGAAGACCTCATACCCGAGCATTATGGAAGACCCAAACTCACTTTTGCCCAGGCGCTGGAAAAAGGTCGCATCAAAACAGTAGATCTGGAACAGCTTTATATCAACCATATTGAAAAGCATTTTGACCTGGATACCATCCGAAATGCAAATATCGGATTGGCCTATGACGCCATGTTTGGGGCCGGCCAAAATGTGATTCGACGACTCTTTCCCAATGCGCACTTATTGCACTGTGAGCACAACCCCAGTTTTCACGGACAAGCACCGGAACCCATACATCGCAACCTCTCTGAACTCGCTGACTTGATGTCAAAACACGATCATTTGGATCTCGGCCTGGCCAATGACGGCGATGCCGATCGCATCGGATTGTACAACGACCGTGGAGAATTTGTGGATTCTCATCATATCTTGTTGCTCCTGCTCCAATATATGGCCGAATACAAAAAACAAGAAGGAAAAGTCGTCGTCACTTTCTCAGTGACCAACAAAATGAAACAATTGGCCGATCATTACGGGCGCGACTTTGAAGTCACCCCCGTGGGTTTCAAGTACATCGCAGAAATCATGACAAAGGAGACAGTCGTTGTCGGCGGAGAGGAATCCGGGGGACTCGCCGTGCAAAGTCACCTCCCCGAAAGAGATGGTATCTGGGTCGGATTATTGGTCATGGAGTTTATGGCCAAAACCGGCAAATCACTGCGTGAACTCATAGAAGACATCTATAAAAAAGTGGGCCGCTTTGCCTATGATAGGGATGACTTGGCCGTATCTGATGCGCAAAAAGCAGCGGTTATTCATCGTTGCCAAACAGACCCATTCACCCACTTTGGGCCCTATGAGCTTATTGCCCATGAGAACATGGATGGCTTTAAGTTTATCATAGATGACGATGCCTGGGCCATGATTCGCCCCTCGGGTACGGAACCGGTACTCCGCGTCTATGCACAAGCCAAAGATGCAGCGGAGGTTCGCTCACTTTTAGATGCCATCAATTCAGAAATTGATGGCTTAGATTCCCAATAAGACCCCTCATTCGCTCTCTGACTTAAGGCAATCGGTATCTCAAGCCCAAATACCACTCGCGTCCACGCGTCGGTCCCCAAATAAAAGAGGGATCGAAATATTGATCAAAAGGCTCCTCCCAGGACAGAATGGGGCGTTTTTGACGAAAATCTAAAAGGTTTTCTACACCCGCATAGATCTCCCATTGCTTCCATTTATGTGTGACCTGCAACTGAAACAACTCAAAACTCGGCGACTGACCGACCGATTGAAATTGTTCCGGATAGTCTTCCGTCGACGGTAGTCTTTGCGTTCCGAAATAGTGCATATTCATATCAAAATACCAACGATCCCCCGGGCGATAAGACAATGCTGCCATCATCCGATGTCGAGGAATAAAAGGCAAAATTCGGTCGGCCTCTCCCCCTTGGCGATTCACCTCTGCAAAATTGTAGGAGGCTTTGGCTTCCCAGTCTGAGCCCCATTCCAATTTCCCTTCTATCTGTGCACTATGGGCTTGCGCTGTGCCATTAAAATTGGAAATGAAAGCAGTAGCCGGCTGCCGATCATAGTCTGGGAAAAACTGTCTTTGGAAGTAGGTGAAATAATAATCCGCCGCAATGTAACCGGAAACACTCTCACCGGCAAAGGTATAAGTGTAATTCGCCCCTGTATTCCAGGCTCGCTCCGGCTTCAGCGGTTCTTCCATCACAACTTCACGATTGCCCGCTAAGAGTTGGGTGTTTTCAGAAAACAACAGGACTTGTCGCCAACCATTTCCTCCAGACAATCGGAAAATCTGACTCGGCCTCCATTCGTATTTGAGTTGCGTTCGCGTCGTGAGAAAGCCACCCAATTGTGGGTCTCGGTCATAGCGTCCTCCAATGATCCACTTCCATTTGTCATTGGGAGAGTTCCATTGATGCTCTGCTAGTACTCCCGTGGTATTCAGCTCAGTAAGGTAATGCCCGCCAAAAGATCGGTTTAAGGGATCATCCGCGATCGTTAGTAGCTCATCTACAGTTCGTGAACGGTGAGCCACTCCCCAGTGAAGGGACGATGTGGCTGAATAGTTCCAGTTGTGCATTAGACGCAGGTCAATATTGTACTGTTGAGCGTTATAATCAATCAGGCCATATTGGCTGTGTTGGTCGTGGAAGCTTCCTGAAATATCCAGAGACAAGGCATGGGTACCATTCCACTTGTAATTGACTTTAGCACTGAGGTCACCTTGCTGATAAAATATGTTTTGTCCGTACAGATCTTGTCCTAAGGCGTGTTTATCCGGCTCGTAACCCAACTGACCTCCAATTCTATTCTCTCTCACCCAACGTCCGCTCAATAGTGCAGACCAGCCGAGATCGTCCTCTGAAGCATACTGCCATTGGTTCCATACACTGTACCTTTCCACGCGCGTCACATCCATAAATTCATCATCATCTCTGTCAATTTCCTGCGCCGGCTGCGTGCTATGAACGCCTAACCAGGAAGACCAGTTGCTATCATCAGCCAACTTGAGTCGCGTACTCACATTCAGCTGAGTTTCTCCAAAGCTATTGCCATAGACATTGAGAAATAATCGGTCGACCTCCGATGGTTGAGATGTTTCCATATTGATTTGTCCGGTAAAACCCTCAAAGCCTTGTTGAACGGAGTTCGCTCCTTTTGCGACGTAGATATTCTCCACCCATGGTCCGGGATAAGAACTCACCCCGTAGGTGAAGGTCAGGCCCTGGATCATTGGCAGCCCGTTGACCAGTACTTGGTTATATACGCCAGATAAGCCCAGCATCTGTAGGTTTTTAGCATTGGTTATGACGTTAGTGGTTTGCGGCCTGACAGTACCTTGAGTTTCAAAGCAGCCCGCCAAATCACAGCAAGCGGACTTGGTAAGCTCCTCTTTGTTGATTACCTCTACTGCCCCTGCAGGGTCAGTAGGCCGAAAAGTGCCGGCTTTTTTCTCCCGCACGATAACTTCATCAATTTCCTGAGTGCGTTCTTCGAGTTCGATCCTCAAAGGGGAACCCCGCCAAATAATGGTATCAGGAGCAGCTCCGACATACCTGACTACGATTTTTTCCCGGGGAGAAAAAGCAGAGGCAGTGAATTGAAAATACCCCTTTGAGTCGGTTTGGGTGACCAATTGGCGATCCGGAATTTCAACTTCAGCAGCAATCACCGCTTCTTCTGAATGCTTGAATATGACTGTTCCTTCTATTATGGCTTGAGCCCGTAGGCAAAACCCGACCATAACCAGTAAGGCTACAGTTAAAATGTATTTCATTTGAAATAAGTTTGTGTTCTAAAAAAATATGACAGCAATTGAGTCGCTGTTACTTACTTGGGTGGGGGACCCTCAAAGGGAATAGAACACAATCCCAACCATGGAGCTAGAAAAGCGAATGAGGCAAAATACGCTCTGTTTATGTCTGGGATATCTTTCGCGGCATCGGGAACGATGTGGAAACAAGAATGACAAGCGTCAAATGGGTGACAATTTTTCGATTCTTCATCACTCGGCGCATCAGGGAATGGTACCGTGTTTGACTCCGAAGAGCAACAACTGCTGCCGGAGCAAGTGGTGCTCCAATAGCTTTGATGTGCAGTAGCCGTTTCAACTAACAGACCGGCAATCAAACCAATAAATATAAAAACCCATAAGCGCATAACGTAAAGGTACTGAATTTCTGAGGAGACAGCAAACAAGTTTACACCGTACTACTGAATAACTGAGTCTCAGGACGACGAGCCCACATTCTCGCATCTAAAGCCATGCAAATATTTCTAATAAAGGCCCGACCTTCCTCACTGACGCTTATATTTTGTCCTGTCCACTCGACTAAGCCATCCTCAATTACAGATGACAGTCGGCTATGAACTTGCGACCAATACTCAGGATATTCCTCTTCCTCCCAACTGGTAGTAAATCTACACATCAAATTCAAAATATGGCCTCGAATGTACTCATCCTGCGCAGTCAATCGATGCCCCCTATAATATGGAAAGGGCATATCCCTGGTCGCTTTAATATAATCTTCTACGGATTTTATGTTTTGCACAAAGGCCGTCCAGGCATCACTGATAGCAGAAGCACCTAATCCAATGAGCACGGCTGTTGGGGTCGTATTGTAGCCCATGAAGTTGCGATGCAAGCGCCCATTCTTTGCCGCCTGATAGAGAGTGTCTGAAGGCAATGAAAAGTGATCCATTCCTATGTCTAGATATCCGGCATCCTCCAGAGCCAATTTACCCACTTGATAAAACTGAAATTTTTCGTCCTCTGAGGGCAATTGGTCTTCATACATCCGCTGAGCCGGCTTGAGCCAGGGAATGTGGGCATAACTGTAAAACGCCAGGCGATCCGGTCGTAATTGCGCCGTCTTTGCTATGGTATCTAAAATGGTATCCGTGGTTTGAGCAGGTAATCCGTAGATAAGATCAAAATTAATCGAAGTATATCCAATGGCCCTGGCCTCACGAACCACTCGTTCTACTGTGGCCAATGGTTGTATCCTATGAATCAATGTCTGCACTTGAGGATCGAAATCCTGAACGCCAAAACTCAACCGACGAAAGCCTATGTCGTACAGAACTTGCATATGCTCAGAAGTCGTCGTGTTTGGATTAGCTTCAAAACTGAGTTCGGCCGACCGGGCAGCGGGGAAGGAAGCCAAGAGTTCTTCCAGTAAATATCTCAGATGATTGGGACTAAAAAAAGTGGGAGTACCTCCTCCTAAATGGATTTCGGCGATCTCAGTTTCCGCAGGCAATATCTTAAGATAGGAAGACCACTCTCTCAAAAGAGCTTCAATGTAGGGTCTTTCCACTTCGTGTCGAACCGTAATCCGCGTGTTGCATCCACAAAAAGTACATAGTTTTTCGCAATAGGGAAGGTGAATGTATAAACTCACACTTGGCACAGATTCTTTGGCGATTGTGGACTGTACAGCGTGAATCCATTCTCTGCTTTCAGGAACCGAATCTTCCCAATAGGGAACTGTGGGGTAACTGGTATATCGAGGACCCGGGACTGCATATTTTTCTAATAAGGACATTGGACTTATTTGCTCCAAAGGTAAATCGACTGCACACCCTCCCCAATGATCTCAATCCTCTGCAACTTGTTTTAAAAATGATTTCTGTCATCTGACCTTAGTCCTCTATTCCGGTGGCTAAAGAATCTCTTAGAATAGAAAATCCCTCCTCCTTACCGTCCCATATTAAAGTCCATTCATAGGGTTGCAACATTGATGAAAAGCCTTCCAGAAGTGTTTCCAATTGCTCTTCTGCCTTCTTTGGCAAATTGCTTTTAGAGACTCTGCCCTCAATCAAACGCCGAATATCTCTTTGCATCTTATTTAAGTCTTTCGGCTGAAAGGCATTAAAACTACCCTCCTGAATATCGTAAAATTCATGACTAATATCCCGGGACAGAATAGTCGGAGACGGGAGGTTTTGAATCACTATTGTTCTTTCCTCTTCATCCGCAACCACCTCCACATTGGATAGGTCATAACCCAGACTGACTGTTGCATTGACTTTTATCAATGCCTTTTTTCGCAGTGGATACCAATCGTAATAGTAAAAGTCTTTATAGTCGTAAATTTCCGAAAAATGCCCTTCTACAGTTGCGAGCTTTACCACTTGTCTCACCTGTTCCAGGACTCCCGTAGAGCGAACCTCAACATTAGAACTCGAGGGCGTTAACCACCAAAGAGCCAAAACAAAGCCCAAAATGAGTGAGAGCAAAGTAAATACGATATATCCCCAAATTCTCATTTCACTTTCGCCTTTAATTCGTACTTCAAGCCCTCGTATTCCTTTAATACGACTTTTACCTTACCCACGGACAGCGGGGACTCTATCAAAACGGGGAGTTTGTTGGCATCATTTGTCACCCATATATTCATTTCATCTCCCTCAGAAAACAATTCTCCCTCAATCAGTTCCGGTGAAAATTGGAGGACATCATATACGCCTAACTTTTTTATTTTTTTCTCGGGATCATGCGATCGATAGGTCAAAGCCAGGTCGTATTGCTCCTTCCCGAAGAACAAGTCAACCGGAATTTCATACCCCACTTGAGTATTTCCTCTCCACGGGCTAGAGCGGGCATAGTATATAATACTGACCAAATCATGCACACAGCGGTCAATCTCAGATTTTGTCGTATTCAAAGGATCTTCTCTCTTCTTCGCTCTTCTTGTCCAGGCAATGTTATTCGATCGGTCGTATTCTACTTCTTCGTACTTTTGATAATTGCCTTCGTGAACATCTCGAATCGAAAGGAAGGGCAAAAAGGTTTCCTTGTCGATAAAAGATTCATATCTGTTATCAACATTGAAAAACCAATCGTAAGAGGAATAAGAACTCCCGTCACAAACCAAATGGTAGCCTTTGTGATTCTCTTCTACACTAAAAGTAACTTCGCCGGCAGATACCCACAAAAAGCCCCAGTTGTAATATACCACATAGGTCACTTTCTCTCCAGACTGAAAACACTGTTCCTTTTCAGAGCACTCGAGATTTTCATCTGAATCATACGCTACTGGATCTAATGTGTCCTGCCCCCTTAAGCAGGAGCATACCAGGAGCGCCAAAATGAGAATACTTGAATATCTGTACATTTTCTTATAGATTATAGTCGTATAACGAAAAGATACAGACCTTTTGGTATATTACCATCTGAGCCATACTCAATAAGTTATTATTTATCATAATTTTGAACTCTATGAAAAAGGTGCAAATTTTAGGTATCGATCCCGGAACAAATTTTATGGGTTACGCTGTAATCTCGGCAATGGAGGATGAAATTACTTGTCTGAGGTGGGGCGTTTTAAAGATGAAAAAGTACAACACCCAACAAGAAAAACTGAAACATATTTTTCAACGAATCAGAGAACTCATCAAGTCATACCGACCGGAACACATGGCGATAGAGGCTCCTTTTTTTGGTAAAAATGTGCAATCTATGCTAAAATTGGGACGTGCTCAGGGGGTCGCAATCGCAGCAGCGATGACTGCTGATGTACCCGTATCTGAATACAGTCCGAAAAAGATTAAGCTTTCCGTTACGGGAAATGGAAATGCCTCTAAGGAACAAGTCCAGGGTATGCTATTTCAATTGGTAAAAATGGATAAAGAAAAACAAACGCTTGATGCATCAGATGCTCTAGCCACTGCTGTTTGTCACTATTACCAGTCCAAATCAGCCATTCCGGGGTTCAGCAAGTATGGTAATTGGGGAGACTTCATAAAAGAAAACCCCGATAGAGTAAAATAACTAAGAAATATTTGCCCGGATTTCAGAGGCTAACTCACTTAATTCGTCCTCTGTCATTTTTATCGACTCTTTCCCAAACTGTATATCGCTGATCTTATTGATTGGAATCAAGTGTAAATGTGCATGAGGCACTTCTAATCCCAATACTGCTAAGCCCACCCGCTTGCAGTCTACGACCTGCTCTATCCCGGCTGCCACTTTTTTGGCAAAAGGCAACATTCCGGACAATTCATCCTCGCGAAGATCGAAAAAATAATCCTCTTCGCGTTTGGGAACCACTAATGCATGTCCTCTAGCCATCGGATGGATATCTAAAAACGAAAAGTACTGATCATCCTCCAAAAGCACATGAGCTGGCAGTTCTCCTTTAATGAGCTTGGTAAACAAGGTAGCCATAATTATACTATTCAATCGTAATTTTCACAACTTCAAATTCTCGCGGTCCTGCCGGAGTTTGAATTTCGGCCTTTTCTCCAACCTTTTTTCCCAGCAAACCTTTTCCTATAGGTGAAGTTACAGAAATTTTCTTTTCTTTCAAATTAGCCTCAGCCTCTGAAACGAGTTTATACTTCACTGTGTTACCTGATTTCACATCCTTAATTTCAGCCGTAGACAAAACGCGTACTTGAGAAGTATCCAAATCCTTTTCGTCCAGTATTCTCGCATTACTCAATGTCTTCTCCAGCTCATTAATCTTTAACTCCAACATTCCCTGCGCATCCTTGGCTGCATCGTATTCGGCGTTTTCCGACAAATCCCCTTTTTCCCTTGCTTCTGCAATATCATCAGCTAC
>JAWLFI010000117.1:0-8521 GCA_041685645.1 Saprospiraceae bacterium
AAAAGGCGGCTCAGTCGAGATAAGATCGCCCCCGACAAAATATTTCCATTCCCGTATTACAGTGCCGGTATCATTGATTTCGCTCAAATCTTCCAGGATAATAGGTATAGAATCAGTACAGTCGCCAAAAGAAGCTGTGAATTCGGCGGTATTAAACTGATCGAATACACTAACCTCTTTGGTCAGCGTATCCGAACAGTCAAATTCATTGGTTGCAATGAGTGTAATGCTATAGTCGCCCGGAATTGCCCCGGTAAGAATAAGGTCTTTGGAAGTAAACATAGAATCTGAAAAACCAGGTCCATTAATCACCCATTGGAAGGAGTCGGCCTCCTCGCTTTCATTGATCAATTCCAGGGTCTCATTTTCACAGATGAAGTCAGGGGCAAAAAATGCAGATGTCGTTTCTCCGCACTCCCCGATATTGTATTGAAAATCCCTTCGCGTAGTGGAAATCAATTCTCCATCACGATATTCATCGACACAGATACCAACAACAAATTGGCCCACTGTATTGGGGACCCCGCTCAACTCTCCGGTAACGGGGTCGATTTCGAGTGGCACACCACCCAGCATATCATTGATGTTATAGGGAGGGTCTATCCAGACGATTTCATCATAAGGTGGGTTAGAAGGAGGGCGAGGTGCTGGATCAGCCTGTGAGCCACCTAGCAAGGGAGTGCATAGTCTGTACACCAGAGAATCGCCTTCGTCATCCAGGGCTGAATGATCGAAATCTATCGGCTGGTTGACACATATATAGCCCGGCGGGACATTTTTCCACTTCGCGCTGCTGTTACACTCCTGAAGAGCTTCCTCTGAAATATTGATCAGAAACGTTGCGCCTGACTCTAGTGGTGCTACGATATTCAATATCGTTACATTTCGACAACATCGCTGATACGCTAAGGTATATCCACCAGCTGAAAAAGGCAAAGTAATAGTATCTCTATAGGTCGTTTTGTGTACACAAACATTGGGAGGGATCAGGAAGCAGGGATCGTCGAGTTGGTTGGTAATAGTATCATCCCCCATGGGAAAAATCTGAAGCTGTCCGTTAAACCCAATATCTGTAACTAATTCATTGTTTCCATCAAATACGCCAATCACCGCGGGCTGATCAAAGTAGGGCTCGCCATTAAAACAATCCCGATACACTACCATTTCTATAGCGTATTCATTATTGCCCAAACAGGTATAATTGAAGTCACCGCCTACAATATGAGTAGCCTGGAGGTGAGACATAGAACAAAAAAGAAATAGGAATAGTGGAAAACAAAAGAGTCTAAAGGTACGCATACCAGAATTTTTCAGGGTGTTCATAAAGAGAAGTCGAATGCCTCACTCTATAAAGATAACCCAAAAAATTATTCCTCACAAACCAAGCTGAGATTTATCTAAGCAAATTGATGCTTCCTTGTTCCTGGTGCTCTCCTCCACCTTCACAAGTCACCATTAAATAATAGGCATACACGCCCGGCTCATTTTCCCTGCCATTGTGAGTTCCATCCCAACCTATCGATTGATCTTGAGTTTCAAAAACCTTTTCACCCCAGCGATTGTAGATGATTAACTCTACGCGTTCTACAAACTCACCTCTTACAAATAAGACATCATTCTCACCGTCTCCGTTGGGTGTAAATGCATTGGGTAGAAAAACGAAAGGAGGCTCGCATTGTGGGCGATCCACATTTACTGTAACAGTTCTCTCAAACTTACAACCGTTCTCCGTAGTAATGGTGACCGTAAATTCGGTAGTATCTCTAGGTGTAGCCAGTGGGTCTCTAATATCCGGATTGTCTAAAAAGTCTTCGGGAACCCACTCATATGTCCAATTTCCACTACCATTTTCTACATTCAATTGGCTATCATCACCAAAATCTATTGTAGGAGGCGTCGCTGTGGCTACCACGTCGGGATCCAATTCTTCCACATTCACGGTGATGGTCTTGGTCACTTCACACCCCAATGAATCTGTACCCGTCACTGAAAAAGTGGTCGTTCCATCTACGGAGACCAGGACTGAAGAATCGGTTGGATCCGTCAAAATAAACTCTACTGGCTCCCAACTAAAGGTCAAATCCAAATCCGGATCTAATGTAGTAGCCGTTAACCGAACGGTATCTCCCGCACAAATCAATGGATCACTAACCTCAACATCAAAGGGATCAATAACGGTGACCGTCACTGTTTCTTCAATTGTGCAAGTGTCAGATGGCTCTGAGATGATGACTGTAAAAGTCGTGGTCTCATTTACCGTGGCCTCAGGATTTACTGCATTGGGATCATCTAAAGGATCTTCAGGAGACCAACGATAAGTGTAATCGGGATTGCCATTGGGGTTTAAAAATACGGATTCTCCGGGACAAACCTCCAGATCAGTGGGAAAGTCGGTCTCGATGAGATTGACATTAATGGTCTGACTGGAAGAACTACTGCACGCTCCCGTAAAAGTAAGTGTAACTGTATATTCTCCGGCTTCTTCATAGGTATGTGTTGGGCTATTTTCAAAGGAGGTGTTTCCATCTCCAAAATCCCATTCCCACATATCGCCCGTTTGAGAATTAATGAAATCTACTGTCAAATCTCCACAAGTTCTCTCATAAGTAAATTCGGCATCTTTGCCTTCAATGGCTTTGACATATATGGTGTCCATTTGCTCACAGCCATATTGGTTCCGAACGGTAAATACTAATTCATCATCCTCCAACTCCTCTTTAAATAAAATTATAGTGGTAGAATCTTGTCCCCCCACAATAATGGGATTGTCTTCCCACATTACGGTGAGAGTATCCCTGGGAATATTATTTCTCAGTGTGAACGAAACAGTGTCACCTATGCATAATTCCAGGGTGTCGGGATAAGTGATGTCAATGGTAAAATCCTTAAGTGTCATGGAATCTCGCAAGGGGCAATTCAGTTCTACATTTACTACATCAACGTAAATGGTCGTTTCCCCATCAATAGTCACATTCAGGGTGTCTTCTCTCCCAATAATATTATTGAATTCGGGATCATCCGACCAGCGAATCGAATCAATATCAATTCCCTCTACGGTCAATATACGCTCACTGCTGCAGGAATCTCCTTCTAAAAGGACAATGTCAATATCACCTTGTCGCACTTCCACGAATACGGAGTCATTGGCATCACATAACCCATCGGTTGCTGAAACGAAATAGGTAATACTAGAATCTGGCGTCGCTTCAGGATTGGGAGTGGTATTGTTCGGTGCCAAAAACTGATCCGGAGTCCAAACATAATCGAGATCGGGATCAAAGCTATTGAGTAAATTTGTGCTTTCTCCTGGGCAAATGGAAAGCGAATCTCCAAGTAAATCGAGATTGATAAATTTCAATTCCACTTCCCGGGTCAGAGAGTCAGGTGGACAGCCATTGGCGGGATCGACTGTCAAAGTCACCCGCAAATCAGTCTCTTCAAAGACAGTAAAACTCGGATTTGAACCCGTAAAATTATAGACAGAATCATCCGTCACTACCCGCCAATTGCGCGAGCCAATCCCTCCAGTACTATCGCTTGACAAATCGGTCAATTGAACCAAGAAGGAATCCACGCATTCAGGGGTCTCAATCGAAAAGTCTACATCTAAATCAGATTCCCTGATAATTATTTCTTTTTGAATGGTATCGTAACAAATGCTGTCATTTGTCACCACTAACATAACATTGTACGTGCCCGTATCAGCATATTGATAGGAAGGCTCAAACTCATTAGAGGATTGACTGGTATCGGGCAGGTCAAAATACCACTGATAGTTATCGGCATTTTGCGATAAATTTTCAAATTCGATATCCAGCCCTTCACAATAAATACCACTCGGCTCAAAATCAGCCTGAGGAAGACCACCACAATCGCCAACAGTAATTTGAAAATCTCGAATGACGCTGGAAAGGAGAACTCCGGAACGATACTGCTCCACGCGAATACCTATTAAGAAGGTTCCCGCAATTTCAGGCAAACCAGTCATCAAACCCGTTTGTGGATCGATTGTCAGTGGATTGTCCTGATTACCCAACATGTAGGATTCATCATAGGTAGGACTTACCCATTGTATGCGATCTGGCTGGCCGGGAATAGTTCCCGTCACATCGGGATTGGGATTATCTATAGTCGCTCCTTCATAGGGTGTAAATAAGGAATAAACCAAAGAATCACCGGGGGCTGAATCTGCAGATTGATCAAACTGAATATTTTCGTTCAGACAGGTACTTACCTCGGGAAAATCCGTAATTACAGGAGAAGAAGAGCAGGTCTCCAATGCAGCTTCGCTGATTCTCAAAATATAGCTCGCTCCCGTTTCAAGGGGATTGGTAATATTATCAATAATATTATTTCGACAACATCTTTGATACATCAAATGATAACCTCCCGGCCTTCTGGGCAGTTCGATTGTATCTACATATAGGGCGGTTTGAACACAAAGTCCACCGGTGAAATTCAGGCAAGGATCACTCACTGTTTGTTCTATCGTATCAGATTCATTGAGATAGAGTAAAAACCTACCCTTATTCGCAAAATTGGGGAGTTGACCAAAGTCACCATCATACACCCATAAGGCTGCCGGATCGTCAAAAACAGCTTCCTCATTGGCGTTTTCGCAATCTCTCCGGACTTTGAGTGTTACCTCATAGAGATCATTCCCCAAACAACGATAGGAAAGCTCTCCCCCAACAATGTGCGTGGCCATGACCTCACTCGCTGGAAAAAAAAGAATCAAAAGTAAAGAAACACTCAAGTATTTCCCTATCTCTAAAATATTATGACTTGTCATTATACCTGTTTTTTTTCTTCTCATTATACTATTCTCGATCGACGCCAACGATCTCAACGCGACGCTCTTTTGAGGCATTTACACTAAAAATAGAATTGCGCTCATCTTCCATCGCACTCTCTACATCTTCTGGCGATTCCAATTCGCCAAAGGACTTTTCTTTTACGTTCAATTGCCCCGATTGAATATAAGGCCGCAATGCTCCATCATTATACTTCATGAGTTCGTTTTTCACGCTATTGACACGACGAAAACCCAAATTATAATTGTACGATTCTAAAAATCGCGGCGAGGTGTATCCCTTGAGATAAATGTTGACGGGAAGACCTTTTTCTAAATCTGCCTCTAAAACGCTCAGGAATCGATCCAAATCAAAGGCACCCTTCTTAATTTCGGTCTCAAAAAATCGCTCTATACCCCGCTCTGCAATGGTCTGTTCTTCGCCGGTTAACTCGCCGGCATACTCAGACTTATACGTCCCCTTATTTGAATAATACGGCTCAAAGGTTTCACTGTACAAACGATTGGTAGTGCGCCGCCAGGTCTTGGGGTTTGGATAATCATTTTCAAAATACAAAACCAAGGGCAAGAAATCATCTAAATCACCAATGGGAAGGTACATTCGCTCAATCAGTTGTTCACCTTGTGGATGATCGTTGGGATCAATAACCAGTGACACTGACTTATAGCCTTTTCGATTGGCAATCACCCGATATTTTTTATCGTACTCCAAATCAAAAGAAAAATCATTCCCGTCAAGATTAATGTATTGAGCCAATCGCTCATCTGTGTTATAATCATATACTGACACCTCTGCTCCCAAAATGGGAAGAGAATCAACTTCATCATATACCAAAGCCAGCAAATCTAATGATGCCGGCTTCAAAAATACCTTTTTGATAATGTCAGCCGTATCCATCAGTTTTCTCGTCGTAAATTGCAACGTATCTGAAAAATAGCCGGGCTTTGAAATCACGACCTCGTAATCCTTATTGTATTTCAATGGAAATTCTTGAGAAGCTAAGTCCTCCGACACTTTAGTAACCGTAGCGTTTTTATGACTTAAGTTCGTCAACTGTACCTCGGCGCCAGGAAGTGAATCCATGGTGGAAGCATCGAAGACCTGCACGACAAGTTGAGACAACAAGTCGGGGATTTTCGTCAGGTATATATCGTAGCAACAAGCTTCATGGGCATAATCTAAAAACATCGACCCCGGTCGATTCGAAGAGAGATAGGCCAATTCTTCCGGACCATCTAATATGTAGAAATAAATATCGTGATATGAAGTATTAATGGGATAACCCATATTCTCCGGCTTAGTCCACTCTCCCTGCTCATTTGGCATGCTGCTGTACACATCAAAACCACCAAATCCCAGATAGCCTTCAGAACTAAAGTATAAGGTTTGCGTCTCACGATGATATTGTGGAGAAAGATCATCCTCTGATGAATTGATATTTTTTAGGTTGACAGGATCTCCAAAAGCTCCATCCTCCAACACATCAGTCATCCAAATATCCATTTTCCCCTTTCCATCATCGCGGTCAGAAACGTAGTAAAGAACCTCTTTGCCGCTACCAGGATGTAAACCAATGGTAGGGTGCGTTGATGTGGTACTGTCGATGTTAATAGTGTCTGGCAATCGAACTTCATCGCCCCAACCACTATCTATTTTCTCTCTATAGTAAAGGTCGCACTGAATTTCATCTCCCGTGAGATATTTACATACGGTGAAATAAATTCTCTGTCCATCGAGAGAAAAGGTCGTATGGGCCGTGTGAGTGTCATCCACATTCACCCCTTCCAGCGGAATTCCTTCACTGCCCTTGTCCGAAACTAATATCTTAGAAATGGGCTTTGGTGGGAAACTCTTATCCTCTTTATTTTCAAACCGCAGACTAGAGTAATAGATGGTGTCTCCGGCAACATAAGAACCAAATTCAGAAAAAGCGGTATTGATATCCTCCGACATTTGTTCGATATACGGCGAATCCGGCATATACTCTAAGTATTCTGTGGCCCATTCATTGGCTTTTAACTCTTTTCTTGCCCTGCCAGTCAGATAAGGGTCCTCCCCTTCTCTTTCACTCAAGTAAAGCTTCAATAACTCGCTGGATAATGCATAGTCTCCCAGTCGTTGTCTCATCATCGCTTGCCAAAAGGTAGCTTCGGGATAATTGCCTTCAGATTCCTTGTCGATGACAAAAGCATATAAACTGTCAGCCAATCGGTAGGCTTCGTATTCACGGGCGGAAGTAGCAAAGTCATAGGCTACTTCAATATCTGAAGTATCAAACTCATAGGCATTGGAAAAATACTCGACAGCAGCAGAATGGTTCTTAGTGTCCATAGCGGAATAAGCCTCATCCAAGTATTGTGAGCGAGTCTGCCCCCAACTTTGGCATACAAAGGCCATGCTGAGTAGTAAAAGCCATATGTGTAAACGATAATTCATGAATCCGCTTTGTGTGATTAAAATATTGGGCATGTTTTGAATGTATTCATAGGCTTAACCTCGGTGATCAAAAACTGCAAATGAATTTCCGGTCCGCCCACTCTGCTCGTCGCTATATTGAATTCAGAAAGTGTTATGTCATAGCTAAAGGTGACGTATAAACGAGTAAATTGAAAGCCTATTTTAGGAGCAATCGCATCAAACTCCTCAGCACCCAATCGTGCCAATGCCCCAATGTCCAATGCAAATTCTTTCCCTCGATTCTGATTCAAATGCATCCGTAAAATTCCTCCCGGAACATATTGGGAGGCACCCGCCTGAAATTGAGCCAATCCCATCAACATGATGTCCAGTGAGCGAGAAATTTGAAAGCTCGACTGAATGTGGAAACTATAGCGCTCTGACAAATCAAAGCCATTATCGTAAAAGGTAGCATCAGTGGAGAATAAGTTCATCATGGCCGCTCCGGCATCGATCTTCGTTCTCTCACTCTTTTGCCAGCGATAATTCAGGCCCAAAGAACCATTCATCAATAAAAAATTATTCTGTGGAAAAGTTTCTCCACTGCTGAGCATCGGATTAAACATAACCCCATCAAACTGATTGTCCCACTGCAAATCTTCATCACTAAATTGACGGTACGCCCCGCCGATTTGCAGTCCACCGGTCAATAAATTGTTTTCGTTCAATAAATAAGTATAAGATCCGCTGAGAGCCAATTGAGCAAGTGTTAATCGGCTGTCCCCTGCCTGATCGTAGTTGAACAAGCCCCCGGCACTAAAAAAACTTTTCTTATTCCCCTTGCGGTAAAACTTTTGATCATAGGCCCCGGAAAACGTTAAATAATTTACCGGTACGGAATACCACTGATGTCGATAACTCGCCGCCAACCGTTTATCGCCGTTGAAAATCCCCGTCATTGCAGGATTGAAATTCAAATTAGACTGATAAAATTGAGTGTAGTGAATATCCTGCGCCTGCAAAAAGGTGCACACACTCAGTGTTATGATGACGACTAAAATTTGACGCATATATCTCAATTTCTGTTTATCTGCTTATTCCAAAAATAGCATTTTTTATCAACATTACATACTATTGATAAAATAAATTGGGGTTTCAGCTTACTTAATGTACAAAATGCCTTATTTCACATACACAGGCATTTTATTATTATTCAGATGGGCTTTCTTCAAAAGTATTCATTCTCAGTAACTTACTTTATCGCTCCCCTATATTAAATAAAAACCTGCAAAAATCATACCACGCATTGA
>JAWLFI010000118.1:0-8481 GCA_041685645.1 Saprospiraceae bacterium
GGCCCGAATGACCCAGGGGGCAGATAAATAATCCCAAAATTCCATGATAGCGGTAAAATTTAGTCAAAGCTAAAAATTTATTTCTTGTTAACGAAAACATTGTGTTGGTTCGATGATAACTTCTCTTTTTTCTTTTTGGGGGTGCCCCCTCGATGCCGCCATTTTTGAGGAAAAAATGCCGGCTCTCGGGGTCGGGCTATGCAGGGGTTCCGTCCTCGAGATCGCCTCGGCGATCCTCGGACCGCTCCTTTCAGTCGCGCCCTTCCTATCCCTCACCCGATCGAAGTGGGGGAGGAGTAGAGGGATGAATAGAAACTTGCAACTCATTCGGAGTCCTCGGCAATGGGCTTTGGGAGAGAAAGTTGAGGACAGGACCGGGGCTTTTTTCAGGGCTTGTTACCCCGATAAATGCTAGTGTTTTTCGCCCCTCGGGGCCGAAGATTTTGCTGTCCATCGTCCACTTTTCTGATTATCACAAAGTTGATGAACAATGCGGGTTTCCTTTCCGTGTTAGATCGCGAACCGTCTGTGATAGCAAGAGATTCGACCGATCGGCCTTGCACTACCCTACAGTCCTTCAGGAATCTACAGAGGGAATTGAAAAAGGTTTTTGGAGCGTTTTTTACAATATATATTCCACCCGCAGATTAATGGAATAAGGTCTGAGGGGGTTGGTTTCCGTAAGGGAAAATTCGGGCGCAATGGGTCGCAAAGATCGGGTATATCTGGCATTCACTGCCCAGTGTCTGTTCCACTGAAATCTCAAGCCCAGGAGAAAGCTCAGATCGTGATTACTCACTTCATCCAATATTCGCTCGTCAAAACCTATGGCCTTACTTGAAATTAAGCGACCGTAAGAAGCGCCTACATAAATACCCATTTTTCCGTAGGAGGTACCATCTTCTGCCGTCTGAATCCAATCTTTTACTAAAAGCGAAATCGGCACTTCTACATAGTCAAAATTAAATCCATTTCGCTCTATAAAGGATCGGGGAATCAGACTGGATCGGCTGCCGCGCTGGGAGTAAAGCAACTCTACATTGACATCCACGCGCTCATTGAGATATGCAATGGCCTGCAGTCCACCACTCACTCCAAATTTATCATATCCGGCATTCCCTTCGCCCAGGACTTGAGACAAAGTGGGCCCAAAAACTACTGCAGCACCAAAGCGCTGGCTGTGTAGAGCCGTTAGAACTAAGAATAGAAACGCAACACTTATGATCCACTTTTTCATTTTACTCTGTCTTTCGCTCAACTAAAATAACTTATTTCCATCCCCTTTTCATATAATATACCAAAGAAAAGGAAATATTTTTATCTTATTTTTGAAAAAATATGATAAGTTCAGTCTATGAAGTTCAATCGATATACCTTAAAAAAACTGGAAGAGCTCTACGAGTTAGCCGGGTACGAGATTCTGTATGAGAAAGGGCATTTCAGTTCGGGATATTGCCTGGTCGAACATCAAAAGAAGTTGGTCATCAATAAATTTTACGATGTAGAAGGCAGAATCCAATGCCTACTCGACTTGATTCGCGAAGTTGAAATTGACGAAAGCCGGTTAGATGACAAAACAAGACGCTACTACATTCAGTTACTACAGGTAAATAACTGATGTGAAAATAATATTTTTAGGGACGGGAACATCTCAGGGAGTTCCCGTAATTGGTTGCGATTGTGCCGTTTGCCGTTCCAGGGACCCCAGAGATAATAGATTGCGCTGTTCGGCTTTATTTGAAGAGGAAGGATTTAGACTGCTCATTGATACGGGGCCGGATTTCAGGTATCAAATGCTGAGAGCTGAAGTTTCTTCCATTGACGCTATACTTTTGACTCACTTTCACAACGATCACATTGCGGGATTGGATGATATTCGCCCTTTCAATTTTACTCAGGGCCAATCCATCGAGGTCTTTGCCGACGAATTAACTCATGCCGCCCTAAAAAAGAAATACGATTACGTGTTTGAGGAAAAACCATATCCGGGCGCGCCCAAAGTAAATCTATTTCTGCATGAATTTAAAACGCTACAATTGGGCCCTTTTACAGTAACTCCCTTCAAAGTATTTCACGGCAAATTACCCATCACGGCCTATAGGATCAACGATGTACTGTACATTACAGATGCCAAGACCATTCCTCCGGAGGCTTACGATCTGTTTGATGGTTCTAAAGTGCTGATTTTGAATGCTCTGAGACACGACGAACATCACTCTCATTTCAATTTACAGCAAGCCATTGAGTTTGCACAGGAAATCGAAATTGATCGAGCTTACTTTCTGCATATTTCTCACTATCTGGGATTGCACAGGGAAGTTCAGGAAGATCTTCCCCCCAACATTTTTCTGAGTTATGATACACTGGAAGTAGAAGTATGACGCTAATAGCTTATCTACAAATCTCAATTGTCTTATGAACCGTTTGAAAAGCGAAAGGAGTCCCTATTTACAGCAGCATAAAAATAATCCAGTGGATTGGTATCCCTGGGGAGAAGAGGCGTTTCGAAAAGCCAGCGAAGAGGATAAGCCCATATTAGTCAGTATAGGTTATTCTACTTGTCATTGGTGTCACGTAATGGAGCGGGAATCCTTTGAAGATGAGAGTGTGGCTGCTCTCATGAATGAATTATTCGTCAACATCAAGGTAGATCGCGAAGAGCTTCCCGCCGTGGACCATTATTATATGGAAGCCGTGCAATTGTTGACCGGTGCCGGCGGTTGGCCTTTGAACTGTTTTTTGACACCGGAGAGAAAGCCCTTTTTGGGAGGGACCTATTTCCCACCGGAGGATAGGGGGCGGCATGTTTCCTGGCGCAAACTTTTACTGCACGTGGCCAAAGTCTTTCAGGATCAAAGGGAAAAAGTAGAAGAGCAGGCCAACCGCCTGGAAAGGAAAATCAGGGAGCAAGATCAAGAGTGGTTGACCCCACTGGTGGAAATTGAGAAAAAGAAAGAAAGCATAGATCTTGCGGAGGTAATTGGAGCGACGAGGAGAAATTGGGATACTCAAAACGGTGGTTTAAAAGGAGCGCCGAAATTTCCCATGCCACACTTATACCTTTTACTTACTCGCTGGGCTCTTATCGCAGGCGAACAGGAGACTATGGCCTTCAGCGCTCAAACCGCCCGGGCGTTCATTGATGGAGGTCTATTTGACGTCGTCCATGGCGGGTTTTCGCGCTATTGCGTAGATCCGCAGTGGCGGGTTCCTCATTTTGAGAAAATGCTCTATGATAATGCGGGCATTTTGGAATTGCTGGCTGTGCTGTCCGGATTTGCACCCGATCCTCACTGGAAGTGGGCGGCGAGCAAAACGATACAGTTTTTGAAAGATGAAATGATAGATTCAGACCATTTATTTTTCAGTGCAATAGATGCAGACTCAGAAGGAGAGGAGGGACGGTTTTATACCTGGAGCATTTCGGAATTAGAAAGAGAACTCAGTGCTAAGGACTTTCAGTCTATTTCTATCTATTTTGACATATCTGAGGAGGGCAACTGGGAAGGAAAAAATATTCTCTACACTTCGCCGGCCAGTGCACGGGTTTTTCTCTCTCAAAACTCATCGGCCGATCTGGATCAAGCCTTGAATGCTTTGCAAAGCGTCAGGCAAAAACGGGTAAAACCAGAAAAGGATGAGAAAAAACTCGTAGAGTGGAATGCCATGATGATTCATGCCCTTTTTCAAGTTGAACGCTATACTAAGGATTCAGAAGCTGGAACTTTGGCCAAAAATAATTTAGAGGTTTTATTAAAAGAAGTAATGTCATCTGGCGGTCAACTTTTATATCGCGTGAAAATGAAAGATCAGTGGTATGGCGAGCCTACACTGGATGACTATGCGTATTTAATTCGCGCTTGTATTTCAGCATACCAGAGCGATTTCAATCTGATGCATTTAACCTCTGCTCAGCAATTGACTACCCGGGCACTCGATATTTTTTCAAGAGAGAACAGATCCTTGCTCTCTTTGATGTCCGCAGAGTCCGATCTCGTGCAGGGAGATCAATTTACCTATTTCGACACTCCCTATCCCTCGGGCAATGCTATCATGTGTAAAAATTTACATATCTTAGGTACATACTATGAACAATTGGATTGGTTACAAAGAGCTCAAAACATGAGAGCACAGATGATGTCAAAGATGAAGACTTATCCGACCACTTTGGGTGCCTGGATAGATGCCGAGCTCCACAGCCAGGATCAACAGCGGGAAATTGTGGTCATTGGAGAGGATGCAATGTCCTGGGCTCAGCATATTAGGTCCTCTACGCTTCCCGATACGATAATAATGGCAGCGAGAGAGGGCGATGGAGAATATCCACTGCTCGATCGCTCTGTACCTCATGGAAAGACCCAAATCTTTATTTGTGAAAACTACACTTGTCAGTTACCACTTGACGATTTGGACTCGTTCGTGGCAAAGTATTCAGCAAGTCAACTGAGATAAATGTTACATCGGCTACTTTTCGGGATTATTTTTCTGGGCTCAATGAGTTTGAGCCAGTCTGGCATCGCCCAGCAGATGCCACACTATTCCCTGTTTGAGCGGAATCTCTACGCTTTTAATCCCGCCTATGGGGGGATGGACTTCAAGCTAAAGTTGACGGGCATCTACCGGTCGCAGTGGAATGAGTTGAGCGGGACGCCGGAGCGCTATCATTTAAACGGTCACATGCCTTTATATGCCGCAGGTGGAGGGGCTGGATTTGTCTTAAAGACAGAGCAAATCGGTCCCCGACGGGTGACGGAAGTCAGTTTGTCCTATAATTATGTGCTGAGTTCAGATTACGGAATATTTTCGATTGGGGTGCGCCCCACGATGCGGAGTTGGTCCTGGGATGGAAGTCAATTGACGACTCCGGGAGGCACATATGAAGACGGGGCTATTAATCACGAGGATCCGGTGTTATCGTCTGAGTCATTGGGAGCGACTCAGTTCAATTTTGATTTGGGTATCCATTATCAGGGCTTTAATTCGAAAGCAGGTTTTTTTGTGAGCCAATTATTACCCTCGCGCGCAAAATTAACCGACAATTTCTACTACACGGCGCAAGTTGAATGGGGGCTTTATGGAATTTACAATTACGAGTGGCGGGAAAATATTTCCCTAAATCCGGCGTTAATAGTTGTATCAGATGGAAACAGGACTCAATCCACAGCCAAAATAGGCGCTTTAATCAATCAGAAATACTACGCAGCTGCTGGATTGAGAGGATATTCCGGAACGACGATAGATGCTTTAATATTAGGAGCGGGGATTCAATTAGACAAAAACTTTTGGGTGTATTACAATTATGATTTGGGTCTTTCTACATTGAGAAATGCCCATTCTGGTTCACAAGAAATTATAATAACATATAATTTTTTGAGTAATATAGGTGGAATCGTACCGCCTAGAGTCATATATAATCCAAGATATATGTAATAATATGGAACAAAAGTTGTCGTTCTACAATATATTTTCATAAATTAGCGAAACCTTAACACTTCGTGCAAAAATGATGTTGGAAGCGCAATTTTCACGACAAAATAACTGTTTAGATTTTGATAGTCTCAATAAGAAACTATCTTTACACAGTCTTTTTCAATAAACTGAACCGAAATCAGGACAGACATGAGAAACCAAACACTACACACTTTATTAATCCTCCTGTTAGGAGGAATTTTGCTCTCTTCTTGTGGAAGCAAGGAAACTGGGCAACTAATTGGCGTTCAAGATCGACCCGCATGGAATGGTATCAATCCTTATGGAATGGTATATGTTCCCTCTGGCCAACTTCACATTGGCCAAAGCGATCAGGATATATTCAACACCTTTAACGCAAAGCCAAAATCCGTTTCTATTTCAGGATTCTATATGGATGATACAGAAATCTCCAATAACGAATACCGACAGTTCGTCTATTGGGTGAGAGACAGTATTGCTCACGTATATATGGATGACTTTATAGAAGATGAATACGGTAACCAAAAGATCGATTGGTCTTTTGAGTTAGATTATCAAGATGAACTTTTGGCCGATATGTATTTGTCTCCGGACCAAACGCTTTACGGCAATAAACAACTGAACACTGCTATTTTGGATTACGAATTTCGATGGGTGGATGTTCAAAAAGCAGCGCACGATAGAGATGCATCTATTGATGATGTATTGAATAAGGAAGTTGTTAATGTCTATCCGGATACGATGTGTTGGGTTCGGGATTTCAAATATTCATATAATGAGCCAATGACGAGAAATTATTTCTCTCACCCGGCTTTTGATGATTATCCGGTCGTTGGAGTTACCTGGAAACAAGCCAAAGCATTCTCTTACTGGAGAACTAAATTATGGAGTTCTAACCGAACGGAGGAACCCAATTCTGAAGATTTCAGGCTCCCCAACGAATACGAGTGGGAATTTGCTTCAAGAGCAGGCAGAGACATGTCTCCCTATCCATGGGGTGGTTATTACATTCGGAATTCAAAGGGATGTTTGCTAGCTAATTTTAAGCCCGGCCGAGGAAATTACGCCGAAGATGGCGGGCAAACCACTGTTGATGTCTATGCCTACTATCCCAATGACTACGGACTGTATAATATGTCGGGAAATGTTGCCGAGTGGACAGAGTCCGCATATTTCGACAACTCAAATTATCACGTGCACGATCTGAATCCGGATATGAAGTACGATGCGGATGACTCTGAGCCGAAAGCGATGAAGAGAAAAGTTATTCGCGGCGGATCTTGGAAAGATATTGGATTTTATTTGCAAAATGGCACCAGAAACTGGGAGTACCAGGATACATCTAAGTCTTATGTAGGGTTCAGAAATGTCCTTACCTTCTTGGGTCGATCTGCAAATGACTACTAGACAATACGTGACGGAATTTCCAACGACATACGATTATAAACAAGAATCACTTATAGATAGCAAGCTAATCATTTAGCTTTACTCAATGGCATGGCTATGCTATGCTGAACACACAAACTCAATTACCTAACCTAAAAATTGGCAAACCATGTCTTTTATCAAATCGAAAACTTTCAAGTACATTAAAAACCTGATTATTGGTGTCGGTGCATCCGTTGTAATGCTTGGTGCCCTGTACAAAATCATGAGTTGGGAAGGAGGTGACACAATGATTACTGCGGGTCTCCTTACTGAAGCATTCCTTTTCTTAATGTTGGGTTTAATACCACCCGATAAGGATTACTATTGGGAGAAACTGTATCCCGGACTGGATGATTACAATTCAAATATATCATCGATCACCGCTGGAGAAACATCCGCAAAGCCTTTGGATGGCAAGGTAGTAGAAAATCAGTTGGGCGGAATGCTCACGGAGCTACAAACTATGTCGAAGTCTTTGGGAAGCTTGAAAGCACTGCAGGAAGTTGATTTTTCCAAAACAAAGAATCAATTGAAATCCATGAGCGATTATTACGCAAAAATGAATGCCGCTATGGAAGACCTTAGTGCAACAGCTGAGGATACAAAAGAATATAGAGAACAGATGAGTTCATTGAAGCAAAATGTATCTTCATTGAATGGAGTATATGATGGTGTGTTGAAGTCCATGAATAAAAATGCAGACCAGATGAATGCTGCTGTTGAAGGTATGGCCGCATCTGCTTCTGAAGTGAAAAGCTACAAAGAACAGATGTCTAGCTTAAATAAAAACTTGAATTCTCTTAATTCAGTATATGGCAATATGCTATCTGCGATGTCCGTTAAATCATAATGAGACGGCGTCCTGGACTGTATTGTAAACTATAATCTGAATACAAAAATATAAAATATGGCAATTCCTAAGGAACCGCGGCAGCTCATGATCACCATTATGTACTTGGTGTTAACTGCTCTGCTTGCATTAAATGTATCTGCCGAGATATTTAACGCTTTTAAGCTCGTGAACAAGGGGTTGGAGAAATCTAACGAAGTGTTAGACCGGCAAAATAGCCGAGTACCTGCTCAAGTGAAGCAATTGGCTCAAAAAAACCCGGAAAAATACGGAGAATACGCTGATAAGGTCGATGATATTGTATCTACGGGCGATGAGTTTGTAACTTATGTTGAAGGCATTTGGACAGAACTTATCGAAACTGCTGGTGGGTATGTTGAAAAAAATGGTCAAAAGTCTATCAAGAACAAGAAAGATAAAGACGGTACGACCCGACTCATGGTAGATAATGGTAAAGGTGAAGAACTGAAAGGTAAAATTCAGGAAGCTCGCGACAAGTTTTTGAGTTTTATTGAACCTGAAGAGCGAGATGCATTCGAAAGTAAAGTAGCTCTCGAAATTGATGACAAATCATGGAGAGAAGCAAAAAAGAAGGATAGTTGGGCAGATTTCAATTTTAGACAAATGCCGATTGGAGCTGTTCAACCCATACTCACTAAATTCATCAATGATGCGAAAGCCACAGAATCTGCTGTTCTGAATCACTATCTTGAACAAGTAGGTGGAACAGATGTCGTTTTTGATAAGTTCGA
>JAWLFI010000119.1:0-8302 GCA_041685645.1 Saprospiraceae bacterium
CAAGGACAAAATCCGGCCATTTCTCAATAATGCAGCCCTGTACCTGTACATTCGGCTGAAAGATCCGGCCAAGTCCGGCAAGCGGCTCAATGCCATTGTGAAAATCCCCTCCGACCACTTGCCCAGATTTGTCAAATTGCCCTCCTACAAAAACAGACACGAAATCATTATCCTCGATGATGTGGTTCGCTATGCCTTGCAGTGGCTTTTTCCGGGCTATGAAATTGAAAACTCCTACTCCATCAAGCTCACTCGCGATGCAGAACTCTATATCGATGATGAGTACTCGGGGGATTTGCTTTCGAAAATAAAAGACTCTCTCTCCCGGAGGAATGTCGGCCCGGCCAGTCGCCTGGTATATGACAGAGAGATTCCAAGCAAAATGCTGGATTTTCTCATAGAAAACTTCAATCTGGATCGCAATGATATCCTACAAGAAGGCCGATATCACAACAATTTCGACTTCTTTAGCTTTCCGGACTTTGGAATGGACCATCTCAAAAACACGCCCTTCCCGCCCCTGCCCTATCCCCAACTGGAAGAGGCGGAGGACTTTTGGTCGGCAATTAGAGAAAAGGATCACTTGTGTTATATGCCCTACGAGAGCTATGAAAGCGTCATTCGCTTCTTCGAGGAAAGTGCTCAGGATCCGAAAGTAACTCACATTAAGGTGGTCCAATACCGGGTCGCCAGTAAGTCCAGAATCATGAATGCACTGATGAAGGCCGTTCAGGCCGGAAAACAAGTGAGTGTGTTCATTGAAGTCAAGGCTCGATTTGATGAAGAAGCGAATCTCGTATGGGGCGAAAAACTAGAGGAAGCAGGTATCAATGTACACTATTCGTTCCCGGGCTTAAAGGTGCATTCCAAGCTGGCCATTGTCCGACGACAAGAAAAAAATGGACCGAGACTATACACTTATCTCAGTACGGGCAACTTTCACGAAGAAACGGCAAAACTCTACTGCGATTTTGGCTTTTTCACAGCGGACAAGAGAATTACGCGGGAAGTAGCGCGGGTGTACTCCTTTTTAGAAACCGTGCAGATTCCCACTCAGCAATTCGAGCATCTGCTCGTCGGACAATTCCAATTGCGGCCCGGACTGGAAAAGCTCATCCAATATGAAATCGACCAGGCCAAAGCAGGACAGATCGGCGCTATGACTATTAAGCTTAACAGTCTGCAAGATCCCCGCATGATTAATAAACTGTACGAGGCCAGTCAGGCCGGTGTTAAGATAGACCTCATCATACGCGGAATTTGCTCCCTGGTGCCCGGCGTGGAAGGTTTTAGTGAAAACATCAATATCATTTCTATCGTCGACCGGTTTCTCGAGCACGCCCGAGTTTACCACTTTCACCACGGCGGGGAAGAAAAACTCTTTCTCTCATCGGCTGACTGGATGGTCAGAAATCTCAGCTACAGAATAGAGACAACCTTCCCCATATACGATCAGGACATCCGCAAGGAAATTCTGGACATTCTCAAATTGCAAAAAAGCGATAATGTTAAAGCGCGAATGATTGATGTCAAGCAGACGAACTCCTACAGACGAGACAAATCAGATTTAGTCATCCGAAGTCAATACGAGACCTATTATTATTACAAACGGAGATTGGATCAATACTATAAAACAATGGAGGAAGAGTCGGATACGGCAGCTCCCCTACATCATTAAATTACCACCGCCATGTTAACAGCGATCTCACCTATCGATGGTAGATACCAAAATAAAACTCAGGATCTATCGGACTATTTTTCAGAAATGGGACTGATCAAATATCGCCTGAGAGTAGAAATTGAATACCTCATTGCACTTTCTGAGCTGGGGCTAGCGGAATTACCTCCCTTCTCCGACAAAGAACGAGAGGGACTCAGGGACATCTATCTCAAATTTACCGAAAAAGAGGCCCAAAAGATCAAAGACATTGAGTCCGTTACGAACCATGACGTCAAAGCTGTCGAATACTACATCAAAGAACAATGGGAGCGGCTCCAGCTCACGCACAATAAAGAATTCGTGCATTTTGCACTGACCAGCCAGGATATCAACAACACTGCTGTCCCTCTTTCGATCAAAGAGGCGCAAAAAGAGGTGATCGCTCCGAAAATGAATCAACTTTTCCTTCGATTGAGGGCTATGGAGGCTGATTGGGCCGAACAGCCCCTTCTGGCGCATACCCATGGCCAGCCCGCCTCTCCCACCCTGCTGGGCAAAGAACTTCGCGTGTTCCGCAGCCGCATGGAAAAACAATGGAACTATCTCCAATCTCTACCCATTGAAGGGAAATTTGGAGGAGCTACCGGGAATTTCAATGCCCACTACGCGGCATATCCAGATATCGACTGGCATCAATTTGCCGACGACTTTTTGATAAACCGGTTGGGCCTCCTGCGTCAAGCCGATACCACACAAATAGAAAACTACGATCAGATGGCCGCCCTGTTTCACGGATATATCCGATGGAGTGGCGTGGCCATAGATTTGTGCCGCGATATGTGGGCCTATATTTCCATGGGCTATTTCAAGCAGAAAGTCGTGGCCAATGAAGTGGGCAGCTCTGCCATGCCCCACAAGGTCAATCCCATTGATTTTGAAAATGCAGAGGGGAATTTGGGACTTGCCCAGGCAGTATTTTCACATCTGGCGCAGAAATTGCCCATTTCCCGATTGCAAAGAGACCTGACCGACAGCACTGTGAGTCGCAATATTGGCGTGCCCTTCGCGCATACCCTGATCGCCAGCCTGTCCTTACTCAAAGGGCTCAATAAGATAGAGCTCAATGCCTCCGCTATCGAACGCGATCTCGACCAGAACTGGATGGTCGTCGCCGAGGCCATCCAAAATGTACTGCGCAAGGAAAGCTACCCCTCTCCATACGAGGCCCTCAAGTCTTTTACCCGTGGAAAGGATCGCATAACAAAAGAAGATATTCACAACTTCATCGACCAGCTAGAAGTGTCAGAAAGCATCCGGACGCACCTCAAGTCATTCACTCCATTTAATTACACTGGAAAATAATCACCTCATGAAATTATCCATCGTTATTCCGGTTTATAATGAGGAACGCACGCTGAGGCAGATTTTAGATGCTGTGCGAGCTGTTCAATTGCTCGATGACACAGAAAAGGAGATTTTGCTCATCGACGATTGCTCCTCCGATGCCTCGGCTGAGATGATTCGCGACTACATTCAGCAGCACCCCGGGGAGGATATTAAATTTTATCAGCACGAGGTAAATCAGGGCAAAGGCGCCGCTCTGCACAGCGGTATTGACAATGCAGAGGGCGACTACATCATCATTCAGGATGCCGACATGGAGTACGATCCAGAGGAGTACAACGACCTCCTCCGTCCCATTTTGCGGGGTGAAGCCGATGTAGTGTACGGGTCGCGTTTCAAAGGTAACAATCCACACCGCATCCTCTTCTTTTGGCACACCCTGGGCAATAAGTTTCTGACTTTTTTGTCCAATGCGATGACCAACCTCAATCTGAGCGATATGGAGACCTGTTATAAACTATTTCGCGCCGACATGGTCCAGTCCTTAGATCTGGTCGAAAAGCGTTTTGGCTTCGAGCCCGAAGTCACAGCGAAGGTTAGTCGCATTCCAAAAGTTCGCATTTACGAAGTCGGCATATCCTATTACGGCAGGACCTATGAAGAGGGCAAGAAAATCAATTGGCGGGATGGGTTCCGCGCCATTTTCTGCATTTTTAAATATAATCTTTGGGCCAGAAAATAGTCCGATTTCACTTTTTAGAAATATCCTTGGGTCGCCTGTTATTGCAGTAATTAGGGGGTATCCGCCCGCTGCACGCGGGCGGTCGCTATGCTACAGGGCTCGCTGTTCGCTCGGCCCTTCTCCCCAACAAGTTGTGGATCGGTCTTCCTCCCTCCGGTCGTCACCCTTTCGCAGCGCTTACCCGGCCAGCGCGCCGGGCAAATTAGGTGATATTTCATGTCGTTTTGTTCTCCAAAAACACAGTTCCGGCAACTCAAAACGTCCTATAATACTTACCTTAGAGAACAAATAGAGAAAAAAGCAATGAATGAAGTGTACGATGCCATCATCATAGGTGGTGGTCAAAGTGGCTTAGCCAGTGCGTACTATTTGAGAAGAAAGAATATCAAATACTGCCTACTAGATGCTGAATCTTCCTGCGGCGGTTCATGGCAGGATTATTGGGATTCCCTCACGCTATTTTCTCCTGCCGAGCACAGCTCACTGCCCGGCTGGAGGATGCCAGAAAGTGAAGGAGTTTTTCCCACAAAAGATGAAGTCATCGACTATCTCTGCCAGTACGAAAAGCGCTACGATTTCCCCATCCATCGATCGGTACGGGTGGAAAGCGTGGAAAAAGCAGGAGATATTTTTGTATTGAATACTTCCAGGGGAAAATGGCGCACCCGCAGTCTGATTTCAGCCACCGGCACCTACCAAAAACCACTCATCCCTGATCTCCCGGGTCGGGATATGTACCGGGGCGAACAAATCCATTCAGCAAATTACAAATCGCCCGACATTGGGAAAGGCAAAAAAGTGCTCATTGTAGGAGGTGGAAATAGTGGCGCACAAATTTTGGCAGAGGTGTCAGAAGTCACGGAAGTCAAATGGGCCACCCTTTCGCCGCCCGAGTTTCTGCCCGATGATGTCGATGGTCGAGTATTATTCGATCAGGCGACCGCTAAATACTACGCAGAAAAAAAAGGACAACCCTTCGATGCCTCCAGATACAATCTGGGCAATATCGTCATGGTCCCCTCAGTCAGGGACGCGCGCGATAGAAAGGTATTGCAGTCTCAGCCCACGTTTCAATCACTTTATGAAGATGGAGTAATCTGGCCGGATGGCAATCGCGAAGCTTTTGATTTGATTATTTGGTGCACGGGATTTGGATATGCTACGCAGCATTTAGATCCAATACTTTCACTAGACGAAAAGGGAAAAGCGAAAACAGAAGGAACTCGATCCAAAAATGTCCGGGGATTGTGGTTGGTAGGCTATGGCGGCTGGACGGGATTTGCCTCTGCTACAATAATTGGTGTGGGTCGTTCAGCAAGAGCAACAGCGAAGGAAGTTGCAGCATATCTGAATGAACGCAACCCATAGTGTTTTTGACTCGGTCCTGCACGAAAATCACTCATCCACATCTGAACACTCCAAGTTCACAACCTGAGCCGAAAAGTCAGCGCCCGGCAGGGCGCAAGCGTGAGGCGCCTGAAGGACCATCCGTCACCAGACGGATGGGTGCGAAGGCAGAGGCGCGATTCATCGTGGCTCTGCGAGCACGGAGCAGATAGCGAACTCCGGAAGGGGCCGACCCCGAGGAGAGACAGCGTCTCTACGAGGGGGCACGCCCAGCTAATACAAAGCCTTAAAGTCGCATTCCAGAGGACACAAAATATTCTATCGTCTATTGCTTTTCTTGCGTTGAGCAAAAAACTCTTGTTTCCGGCGCTGCTTTTCCTTCTCGAATTCCTTCTTCTCCTTCGCCGTCATGGGCTTTTCCGTTTGCGGAAAGGGATGATCCTGAACGACATCGATCTTTTCTCCAGTCAGCTTTTCAATATCCTTGACAAATGCATTGTGTTCCGGCTCACTAATGGAAATAGCAGTGCCCTCCTCTCCTGCCCGACCCGAACGTCCAATCCGATGAACATAAGTCTCAGCGATGTTGGGCATATCAAAATTGATCACATATTGCAATTTATCTATATCTATGCCCCGGGCTGCGATGTCTGTGGCGACGAGAAGGCGAACCTGCCCGTCCTTAAATGCTTGAAGAGCTTTTTGCCGCTGATTTTGGCCTTTATTTCCGTGAATTGCCGCTGCTTTAATCCCCTTCTTCTTGAGCAAACGGACGATTTTATCTGCGCCGTGCTTGGTTCGAGAAAACAACAAGACCTGATCCAGATCGTCATCCTTCAATAAATGAAGCAATAGATCCTTTTTATCTGTTCTGTTGGTATAATACACATACTGCTGCAGGGTCTCAGCAGCTGAAGATACCGGGCTGACTTCTACTTTTTTCTGGTTTGTCAGAATCGTCCGAGACAACTTAACGATATTGTCCGGCATGGTCGCCGAAAAGAAGAGAGATTGACGTTGCCGGGGAAGTGCTTTTATGATTTTCTTGATATCATTGATAAAGCCCATATCCAGCATGCGATCCGCTTCATCCAAAACGAAATATTCTATGCCATTCAGATCGACATAGCCCTGCTGCATCAGATCTAACAGACGCCCCGGCGTCGCAACTAATATATCTACTCCTCGATCCAGGGCACGCGTCTGCGACCCTTGTTTTACGCCTCCAAAAATCACTGTGTTTTTAACTGAAGTATATTTACCATAGGTAGTAAAACTCTCGCCAATCTGGATAGCTAATTCGCGAGTAGGTGTCACCACCAATGCCCGTACTTTTCGGGCTTTCCCCTGTTCCAATCCAGTAATTATGTGTTGTAAAATGGGAAGAGCAAAAGCTGCCGTTTTCCCTGTTCCCGTTTGAGCGCTGGCCAGAACATCTTCGCCTTTTAATACTAATGGAATCGCCTGTTCTTGTATTGAGGTGGGGGATTCGTATTTCTCGTCTTGAATCGCCTTCATTAATGAAGGGATCAACTGTAATTCTTCAAATCGCATGAGCAAACATTTGGGCCCTCAACAGTGTCCAAACACGAGCTCAAGGCATTTCAATAAAGGCGCAAAGGTACAATAATTACCGTTCCTACAGCTGATATTTGTAACAAAGTTATTATATGTCTGCCCAAGGTGTCTATGTCTTCTAAAACTCGGATGAACTTATTATGATTAGGAGCTAATGAAACCTTACAGAATGGCACGATGCTCATTCATATAGTGCTACCACTTTAATTCGTGGGACGAGAACAAGAACCTGCTGAATGCTTAAGAAACTTTTGACCCTGTAAACAAAAGAATAAAAGACGTGAATCAACCCGAAAAATGCAAGCAGTTTTCGCCCTGCGGGTCGAAGCTCATTCAAATCCTTGATGTATAATATTTACAAAAATTGGCTGGAGATGCACTTCCAAATCAAGATGCCCAAATTTGGTTCTTTACATTTGAATGAGTTCGAGGATCAACCCTTTGATAAACGACTGGTTTCCAATCCACTATCACGAACATAGGCAATCCTTGTCCTTAAGTTTATGAATAATTCGGGTTAACTAGGGAAAAGCGATAAAATAGTAGTTTCTCTTTTGATAGTATTCAGATTGAAAACGATCCCGGGTGAAGGGCGGTGATTTTTTGAGAAATCCACTCAGTGTATTGATAAACATTTTCTGTTCTGAAAAGTACTGAAATATCTCATCCGGACCTGTGCCGTAGTGATCTGATGCTCCCAGCCCATGTTCGAAAATCACTAGAGGCTGATGTTTCCCGATGGTTTGATGGGCTCCTTCTAAGACCAATAGCTCTGCTCCTTCCACGTCGATTTTTATCAAATCAATCTCGATATCCTCTGGAATTAAATCGTCCAGACGTTCCGTTTGCACTTCTATAGAACGCTCCTCTTCCACGGCATTATCGTAATCTCTTTTTCTTAACCCACTGTATGCCGGATTACTTACAACAAAATTGAAGGAGCTCTGTCCCTTCTCATTACTAGCTGCATAGTTCAGAATGGTGCAGGCTGCGTTATCACTATATTTCTGCTCCAGAGTGCGGAAAAATTCAGGGATGGGTTCAAGTCCAAAGTGCCTGCCTTTCGGCGAATAAGTCAACATTAAATCCAAAATCTCACCCTGATGGCAGCCCACATCGATGCAATTACTCGAAGACTTTAAGTGTTTTCGAAAGATCTTCTCTGTTTGCTGATCATAGCGTTGATTTTTTGTTAGTGCGACGCCCGCGTATTTTAGTGTGCGTTTAATGAGTTGTTTTATCATTTCGGACTTTGATCATACTCAAATTCGGCCTCGAATGTAAGAATTATTTATTGATGATGTCTCTTTTTTGCCCATTCACTAATTATGCTGAGCAATTCTGATTTGTTGTAGGGTTTAGAAACATAATCATCCATTCCATGAGCCAGACATTTCTCCTTTTCGCCGATTAAGGAATGAGCAGAACAAGCTACAATGGGAACATCTGACTTCAAGTTTTCCCTTATTTTTTTTGTGGCCTCAAACCCATCTAATACGGGCATTTGCAAATCCATCATGACCAAATCATAGTCCTTAGCAGCTACCATTGCGACAGCTTCTTCCCCATTTTCCGCTTGATCCACCTCGACCAAACATTTCTCCAAATAAGTGGTCGCCAATAATTGATTC
>JAWLFI010000120.1:0-8262 GCA_041685645.1 Saprospiraceae bacterium
TCGTAATCAAACTCATCCAGGTAATTGGTCTGTACATCATTCATCACGCCAATATTTCGGTCTTCCACATCCTGAACGCTTCCGTATTTTTGAAACATGGAGTAGTCAGCAGCCAGTGCTATTTCCACTTCCAGACAAGGATTGTTTTCCATTTCAGACTGACCTTCCGGATTTCTTTTTTCTGCGTGGATATGGTGTTCGGCCGTCACCCCGCAACTACCTGTTGTCGTATCTAAGACGTCCTTGCTAAAATATACAATATGTTGTTCACTCCGGGCTGAAGTAAGGTGAAATCGCAAGGGTTCAACGAAAATGCGCTCCCCTTCATCGCTAGACCAACTGCCATACAGAAAGTCCTGATTCAGCGTCAATCCTACCCTTTCCCCCGCATGGGTAAACCCATCTGTCGGAATGGCAGGAGAAGTGGTCGTAACACCTTCGGCTGTTCGGGCAGCATACTGTGGGCTCAGCAAGCCATTTTTTGCTAAATCCAGCGTGTAGGTAACACCATCAAAATCTAATGTCAGTTCAGTTTCTCCCCTCTGCTTGAGATCCGCAATATTAGAGGAGAGGTCTACGTTTTTTACTTCGTACGAAGAAAACGTCTGTGTCAGATCAGACGAATTTGAGTGCTCAATTAGATCGGCGGACTGGATTTTTGTCTGAGCAGAAACAATTGAATATCCCATGTTTCCCAAGAGAAACAGGGTGACATAAAGTAGTTGTAGGCTTGTTTTCATAGGTGTTTTCAGCTTGGGGTTAAGGTTGTAGTGTGTGTTGAAGACTTGCTTTTTATAACAAGTTTTTCATTTTTGAACTACAATAACGCAACTTTTATTATATTATCAAAAGGCTTACCGTATAATTGTGAAAAATAGAATATGAAATACATTATAGACTATCAGTGGCATCTCATCTTAAGCATTGCTTTTCTTTTTCTCTGCACAAGCCTGGAAGCACAAAAATCCAGAGTGCCTGCAGAGAGAAACAGAACAGAACGAGAAACTCAGCAAAACCAGCAACGAGAAGAGCCTTCGGAAAATATTATGGACAAGTTGTGGTTTGGCGGTTCAGTGAATCTCTTTTGGGTAAATCAAAGAAGTTACTCTCAATTTTTATTTGGTCTGGCTCCTATGGTTGGTTACAAGGTCACCGACAATCTCAGTTTTGGTCCCCGCATTGAGATCCAATACACTTCCTTCAAGATTCAAACGGGGCCAAATAGCGCAGAAACACTGAATAACTTCAACTTTGGCGGATTTGGTTTCGGGCGATATAAATTCTTTCGCAAATTTTTTGTGCACGTAGAATCAGGAATTACTACTCAGCCATTTATTCGCACCAACTCAGCGGGCAATCCCGAGTTTGTTCGCGAATTGCGGCAACCCGTTCTTGCTGGTTTGGGCTACTCGGAAGGGGGAGGAGAACTATATATTTTATACGACTTCAACGACCCTCAGAGAAATACTCGTTTCCCCATACAGTTCCGCTTTGGCCTCAATTACAACTTTTGATTTCCACACACAATCATTCCTTCTATTCTCTAAGAGATTTGGTTTATCCAGATTCAAGCACTAAATTTGCATCATCTCACAGGGGTGCCTGATATAGGCTGAGATCATACCCATTGAACCTGAAACAGGATAATGCCTGCGCAGGAACGTGAAGTTTTATCATTGTAAATAATGTCAAAAACTTGCCTCTGGTTTTTGTTCTAAATATCACTAGAACATGAACACACCAATTGTTTTCTCTCTTCTCTTCATCGCATTATTTACCACTAGCCAATTATTTGCACAGCATCGGGTCCAGGGCACTGTAACTGACAGCAGTGGACAAGCCATGGCAGGTGCACATCTCCAATTCACCGATCTGAACAAAGGAACTTTTACCAATAGTGAAGGAGAGTTCTCCTTCTCTGATGTCCCCGGTGGAAAATACACACTTCAGGTGACTTATTTGGGCTTTCGATCGCAAAAGAAGACGATATCAGTACTTCCCACGGGCAGCAATGTCATCTCTATCCAACTAACACCAGAACCGCAAAGTACAGAAACGGCTCTCATCACGGCGGTGCGAGCAGCTGAAACAGATCCCGTTTCGCAAGTTACGAGATCAAAAGATGAAATCGAAGCGGTTTACACCGGACAGGATGGAGCCTTTTTACTCGAGCGCCTGTCTCCTTCAATTGTGAGTTATTCGGAATCGGGAACGAATCTCTCCAACTACGGCCAAATGCGTCTCAGGGGCATAGACCAAACGAGGATTAATATTACACTAAATGGGGTGCCGCTCAACGATATGATTGACCAGGGGGTTTTCTTTTCCAACTTTTCTGATTTTGGGAATAGTCTGGAGTCGGTCCAAATTCAAAGAGGTGTAGGTACCTCCACCAATGGAGTGTCGAGTTATGCCGGTTCAGTCAATTTCGAATCTCTCAATCTCGAAGACTCCGACCCCCGGGCTGAAGTGCAGCTTACCGGCGGTTCATTCAATACCCAAAGGGCTTCTGCTGAAGTCCAGACGGGGCGTCTGAAAAACAATACGGCTTTCTACACTCGCTTCACCAAGACGAATTCCGATGGATATAGATACAATAGCGGCACCTCATCCTACTCCTTCTTCCTGTCCGGCGCCTGGTTTCACAAAAAACATACGCTTAAATTTACCGGCTTTTTAGGTCGATCAAAAAATCAGTTAGCCTATTTGCCCGTGGCATTGTCCGACATTCAGGATGACCCCAAAACCAATTATGTGTCTCCCAATGATGAGGACGACTTTGGACAGTGGATGACTCAATTGCAACACCAATATTCTATCAATGATAAGATCCAGTGGTCCAATACCCTGTATTACGCTGGAGCGGGAGGACATTTTCCGGCCGGCTTCCCCGATGAGGACGGCAACTTCACTCAAATTGACTACCCATTATATAACGATCATTTTGGAGCTATGTCTAATTTGAGCGGGCGATCTTCTAATTACAATTTTCGATGGAATGTAGGTGTTCATGCCTACACCTTCCTTCGAACGAATGAAGAGGCCTTTGTGCCCAATTACACAGAGCCGTATTACCGGGATCAGTCACAAAAAGATGAGATCGCCGCCTTTGCCAAATTAGAGCAAAAATGGAATCGATGGAGAATTTTTGCAGATGCTCAGCTGCGATCGGTACGTCTCGGTCTGGAGGCTGATGAGGATTTTTTAGGGATGCCGACCTCCATTCCCCAACGGGATTGGTTGTTTTTTAATCCCAAAGTCGGAATTTCTTACAGATTGGCCAAGGCAACTCAACTTTATGCCTCTCTGGGGCGTACGGGAAGAGAGCCCACGAGATTCGATATCCTGGGATCTACTCAAATCAATGACTCCAATTTAGAGCTGGTGAAAGACCAGGAAAGTGTAAAGGCAGAATACGTCAATGACCTCGAGTTGGGCTATCGATATCGCAGCTCAAGATTGCAGTATCAAATCAATGCCTTTTACATGCAATTTGAAAATGAAATCGCTCCCATTGGGGCATTTATACCGGAAGGATTTGTTCAGATATATGAAAATCAGGAACAAAGTCGCCGCTATGGGGTAGAGTTGGATTTTTTGTGGAATATCTCCTCTCAATGGAAGTGGAGAGGAAATGCCACCTGGATGCAAGCTGAAATTAGTCAATATACCGATGCATCGACCGATAGAACATTCGAAAATGTCACCCCAATCCTGAGCCCGGAATGGAATGTGCAAAATACTTTGAGTTTTCATCCCCGGGAGAACATCAGCGTGGGAGCCAGAGTGCGATATTTGGGGGAACAATTTATGGAATTGACGAACGACGAAAACTTAATCGTGCCCTCATCCTGGGTGTCTGATTTCTTCGTCGAATACCAATTCACCTCCTTCCTTCGCGCCAATATTCAGGTGAATAATATTTTTGATGAATTGTATTACACCTACGGCGCTCCAGTCACCGGAGCTCAAGGAATGACAGAACCCGGGTACTTTGTTCAACCGCCCCGACATGTTTACGCCACTCTACACTTCATTTTTTAAAGCATAGAACTTATGAAATTCTTCAATATCTCGCTAATGCTGTGCTGTATCATCCTTGGTTCGGCTTGTTCATCCGGTGAAAAGGATAACTCTCCCGCTGTGAGTCCTAGCCCGGACACTTTGGTTCTGGCCCTGGATTGGAGTCCCAACATTCTCCATGCGGGCATCTTTCTTGCATTGGAACAGCATACCTTTTCAGAGGCCGATCTGGTCGTTGAATGGTTTAGCCCCGAGCGGGACAACTACCAAAAAAAACCCATTCAGCGTTTGGTGGATGGGGAGGTCGATCTTTGCATTGGCCCCTCTGAACATCTGATGTTTTATGGCTGGGGAGAAGAGAAAAATCAGCCGCAAGCACTGGCGGTTGCGTCCTTACTATCGCAAGCGCAAAGTGCCTTTGTCAGCCACCGAAGTGCCGACATCAGCAGTCCGGCGGACTGGCCGGCTCATACTTATATAGGATATGATACTCCCTTAGAATCAGCTATTATTCAGTCCATGATACAAAATAGCGGAGGAGAAGGCACGATGGAAGTAGTTCAGCCCGGTCGCCTGCAGGTTTGGGATGCGTTTTTAGAACGAGAAGGGTCTGTAGCCTGGATTTTTTCGCACTGGGAAGGACAATTAGCGGCAACACAGGGCATAGATTTAGATTATTTCTATCCGGCAGAATACGGCGTGCCTTATGGATATTCTTCTGTTCTCATGGCCCGTGCTCAAATATCAGAGCAGAAAGGAGAAGCAATACAAAGGTTCCTAGCGATTCTTTCAGCGACCTATTCTGAATTGGCGGCAAGTGAAAACATCCCTGAAATGGCTGAGCGACTTTGTTCTTTCATCGATCACCCCAACTTTTCAGACAAAGAGATGATTGCTGCCGCCTTGAGTGACATTCAAGCGGCTTTTTCAGTGGAAGTCGATATGGACTGGGGACAGATGCAAGAGAGGAGGTGGGCATCGTATTTGGAATGGATGCGTGAGAATGACTTAGTTCCAAATCCTGTGGGGAGAGTCCCGCCTACGGACTGGTTCACCCATGAGTATTTACCGAAGGTGCGCTAGCGTCATTACCACTAAATCCGTTACAGACCAAGTCTTGATCTTTTTGCTCATATCTGCGTCGACTTTTCTATACCTATTTAGTGGTAATGACACTAGTTGGAGTCCAGTGCCTGAAGTGCAGTGAGAGCCGTCTGATTTCGCGCTGAGTCCCTGCCCTGAACGACGGAATAACTGACTCCATCGCGATCTAAAGCCGACTGATAACGAGAAAAGAGCTCTTTTCGTGACTCCGGATGTTCTCGCAAGGGGTCAGCTATCCAGGGCAGGTCAGGTGCACACAATAAGTAATGATCCACAGAAATTCGATCTCGCAAGCCCAATAGTTGTGGATGTACCCGACCAAAGCGCAGCTCACTCCAAATTTCCAGTACGTAATCCCAGGTATCTAAAAATGCCCATGGAGCATTCGGGAAATGGGATCGATTCAGATAATATGATTTTTCTTGTCCCGCAGCGATAGCCAGCAAATCAGATGCCCGATACGGGCGGGGAAGTTGGTTCAAATACGTTCGGGCATACTCAGATACCCTCCATCCGCCCAGCGCTTTCTGCAAATCTGCAGTTAATTGGGATTTTCCCGCACATTCCGGTCCTGTAATTACAATTGTTTTCATCCTCACAAATATAACAGATTGAAGGCGCAAATAGTATTGCGTGAGCGGGCGGCAGGGCCGGAGCGCAGCGAACGGGTCCGAGGCAGAGGCGCGATATCGCGTCTCTGCGAGGACGGAACCCCGAAAGCACGCGACCCCGTCCCCGGGCGTCTGACGGGGACGGGGGCACGCCCAAAAAAATAAAAAAAAGGGACCCATATGGAATCCCTTTTGAAAATATATAAAAGATTGTTGTTGCTTAATCGACCGGCATGGCGCCCTGCACCAAAATATTCACCGTATTGTTTAAGACCTCGATAAAACCGGACTGAATCCGATAATTGTGCGTATCGTTATTTGCATCCAGAAACTTAATCTCTCCATCTTTCAATGAAGCGACGATGGGAGCGTGCTGCGGCAAAATTTGAAATTTACCATCGGTCCCCGGCAGAGTCACAGACTTTGCTTCGCCTTGAAATAGTTTCTTCTCCGGGCTTAAAATATGAAGGTGCAACATGATTTATGCGTTTTCTGCGAGCATTTTCTTACCTGCCTCAATTACGTCTTCAATATTTCCTTTCAGGTTGAATGCCGCTTCAGGATACTCATCCATCTCACCATCCATAATCATATTGAATCCCTTTATAGTGTCTTCGAGTGAAACGAGAACGCCGGGAAGACCCGTGAATTGCTCGGCTACGTGGAAGGGCTGGGATAGGAATCGCTGCACTTTACGGGCGCGATAGACGACCTTTCGATCTTCTTCTGACAATTCCTCCATACCCAGAATAGCAATGATATCCTGCAACTCATTATAGCGCTGCAATAGATTCTTCACGCGCTGAGCGGTATTGTAATGCTTGTCGCCAATAATGGCCGGATCTAATATCCTTGAAGTGGAATCCAATGGATCCACAGCCGGATAGATTCCGAGAGAGGCAATCTTTCTGGAAAGCACCGTGGTGGCATCCAGGTGAGCAAAAGTCGTCGCCGGTGCCGGGTCAGTCAAGTCATCCGCAGGAACGTAAACGGCCTGCACTGATGTAATAGATCCTCGTTTTGTAGAGGTAATTCGCTCCTGCATCTTACCCATTTCCGTAGCGAGGGTAGGTTGGTATCCCACAGCTGAAGGCATTCGGCCCAAGAGTGCAGATACCTCAGAACCCGCCTGCGTAAATCGAAAGATATTATCGATAAAAAATAGGATATCTTTTCCTCCTTGTGGATCGCTCATGTCTCCGTCGCGGAAATACTCTGCAATCGTCAATCCGGAAAGAGCCACTCTTGCTCTCGCGCCGGGTGGTTCATTCATTTGTCCAAAAACGAAAGTTGCTTTGGAAGATTCTAATTCCTTGGCATTGACTTTACTCAAGTCCCAGCCGCCTTCTTCCAGTGATTCCTTGAAGTTTTCACCGTAGTTAATAATACCCGCTTCCAGCATCTCTCGCATCAAGTCATTTCCCTCTCTGGTTCTCTCTCCCACTCCGGCAAAGACCGAAATTCCTTCGTAACCCTTAGCTATATTATTAATGAGCTCCTGAATCAATACGGTTTTACCTACACCGGCTCCACCGAAAAGTCCAATTTTCCCTCCTTTGAGGTAAGGCTCAATCAAGTCAATTACTTTAATTCCAGTGTACAGCACTTCCGACTCTACAGACAGGTCCTCATAGCGCGGGGGCTTTCGGTGAATCGGAGCGGCATTGTCGCCCTTTTCAACGGGACCAATCCCATCAATAGATTCGCCTACGACATTGAACAAGCGGCCCTTGATTTTATCACCAATAGGCATGGCAATAGGAATGCCAGTATCTACGACTTCCATCCCGCGCGTCAAACCCTCTGTGGAGTCCATAGCAATCGCGCGCACGGTGTTTTCGCCCAGGTGCTGCTGCACCTCTAAGACGAGCGTGTTACCGTCGTTTCTCTTAATTTCCAATGCGTTATACAAGTTGGGAACTGTCGTCTCTTCTCCCGAATAGCTAACATCGACAACGGGCCCAATGACCTGCTTCAAAATACCTTTATTTGCCATACCTTTTCATTACGTACTGAGGTTATTAAAATCGGGGCAAAGATAACCTTTTTTCTTTTCTCACAAAAAATACCCCTGACAATAATCCCCGATGATTAAAATCGGCAGGGTAGAGACTAACGGGGGCGTTTTGTATCATTGATAGGAGCAAAAAGATCGAGACTTGGTCCGTTGAGATGTATTGGTAATGAATTGACACGAACTCCTACCCACTACCCGAGAACGCAATTCCGCTCCCTTGTCCTGCTTGTAGTGAGCCCGCCTGTCCTGAGCTCGCTGAAGGGCCGAACTGAGCTCGCTCAAGGGCTGAACTGAGTTCACTGAATGAGCGCCCCGCCGCGATCACTGGTGATGGGTCCGGATTCCTTTGCTGCACCGAGCAACCAAAGAACAAACACCTAGGAAAAGAGTACCAAGAACCGGGCTGCCGCGCGCGGAGGCCCAATGGTCTGAACCACTGATTGATCTGATTCAGTGATGGCCATGATTAGAGACGTTGATAGTGAGAGAGAACGGTTTTTCATTGAT